>JAEWYG010000232.1 GCA_023395755.1 Actinomycetes bacterium
GTGCAAGGTTTTTGATCTGATACACCCAAAAACCTTGCATTCATTATAGCAAAAACTAGCATGAAATGCCACTTGAACTGGGATTATGACTTATGGAGCAGACCCTAAATAGGATACACACCCAGCATAAGCAAGACCAGTAACCCCACAAGCACCGTTAGCTGAACCGCTACACCACCCGCTTGACAGCGCAGTTCAAATAAGTAGACGTTCATGGATACCACCTAGCGCCCTGATGCACGCGAAGCAGAAGGGGAACTCTTTCCAACTAAAACCGCTTCGTCGTCTTTCGGCTTACTACCGGAGCTTCCCGTTATGACGTTCTGCGCGATATCGTCGGAATAATAGTGCAGGAACACTTCTTCAAGCGTAGGTTCAGTGATGTCGATGTTCGCAAGCGGAAGGTCGCTCAATTTTGCCAACAGCACATTACAATCACCCTCATACACGAAGCTAGCATGCACCCCGTCCACCTCGACAGCGGCAACACCGGGAAAAATCAACGACGCGGGCATCACTGGATTCTTCGCTATTAATGTTACCCGCTTCACCGCGGTCTGCTGCAGTGCTGCGATGCTCTGGGTGTCAACAATACGCCCCTCTTTGATAATGGCGACACGATCGCAAATGCGCTGCACTTCACCTAAAATGTGCGACGAAAAAAACACGGTGGCACCGCGTTTGTTCTCTTGCCGTATCAGCTCGAAAAACGTCTTTTGCATCAGCGGATCTAAACCACTCGTAGGTTCATCCAAGATGATGAGACGCGGGCTATGAAGTAGCCCTTGCACAATACCTACTTTTTTCTTATTACCCAAACTCATGTCTTCGATTTTACGGTTTAGGTCGAGTTCCAACACTTCCGACAATTCGCGAATGCGCTGATTGCAGTCTTTTTTATAGAAGCTAGCGGAATAGTTCAGTAAATCAATTGCCCGCATGCGATCGTAATAAAACACTTCACTGGGGAGGTAACCTACGTCGGCTAGAATGCGTGTACTGTCGCGCTCGCAGTCCAACCCGAAAATACGAGCTTCACCACTCGTCTTACGGATAAGTGATAGCAGCGTGCGAATAGTGGTAGACTTTCCCGCCCCATTCGGACCAATAAAGCCGAACACCTCGCCCTCTTCAACTTGCATGTCTACATCCACAATGCCGCGTGCCCTACCGAAGCGCTTGGTTAGCTTGCGTGTTTCGATCACAGCGTTCATAGCCCCTCCTCCTCGCACGTTTAGTGTTCCACTCACCTTCGCAAAACGTCCTAGATAAAGCCTCCCTAAATAAAGAAAATATAGCGTTTTCGATGTAAAAAGATTACTATCGTTGCGAAACGGACAGCAACACAGACAATAAATGAATGATCAGCAATAAGCCAGTACCTAAGGTAGCTCTTCTCAAGCCACATGGTAAAACTGCGACGAAGCCGGGTTCTTCTGGCGTAATACTAATGCTTTCGGGTACCATGCAGGAAGATCAAGCATCGGGCACGTCACCGAAACACCTCTGCTTACCGATAAGGAGCACCTTATGAACTTCAACAACGTGACCTACGAGAAATCGTTTGGCACCTCCGAGCAGCTGGAGCCTTCGACGGCACCCGAAATCGCATTCGCAGGTCGGTCAAACGTAGGAAAATCTTCCCTACTGAACAAACTATTCAATCGAAAAGGTTTGGCAAAAGTGTCGCAAACACCTGGCAAAACAGCCACCATCAATTTCTTTGACGGCAGTGGCGTAAAGTTTGTCGACTTACCCGGATATGGCTACGCCAAGGTGTCGAAATCTGAAAAAGCCCGCTGGTCGGAATTGATCGAAGGATACTTCAATCAAGATCGCGAGTTTACTCTTGTTGTATCATTAATCGACATTCGCCATGATCCGTCCGAGCTCGACGTAAACATGGTGAACTTCCTGCGCGAAGCCGATTTGCCCTTTGTGGTGGCATTAACAAAGGCTGACAAGCTCAGTCGTCAGCAGCAAATGAAACAGAAAGCCGCCATCAAACGCAAGCTTGCTCTTGGACCAGATGCTCCCATGGTGGTAACATCCTCGGCCAAAGGTGACGGTATGGACGAACTGCGCGGGATTATCCGAGATGCTGTAAGCCAGCGTCAAGTAATTTAGGCTCTTCTCAAACGCCACACCCAATGGAAGGCCGCACCGGAAGCCCACGCTAAGAATCACACCGAGTAATTCGGCGTTACCACATGCTCTTCCTGATCAATAGCCAAAAGAGCCGAAATCAGCGAAAGATTTCGGCTCTTTTGTGTGAGGGGGGGGCTTCTGAGGCACCCTGTCTTACATAACCAATCAAATAGCAGTACGGCCTACCAAGGCGGACGAACAATCTTCATATCGCCCTGCACGGGACCCTGAATCACGCCAACGCCATAAGTAGCCGAGTGGATCATCTGACCTCCGCCAACGTAGATACCACAATGACCCCAGCTGACTGCCACATCGCCCGGTTGAGGGTCGGAAACCTGAGGCCACGCCATAAACGTATTAGTGCTACCCATGCGCGAATAGCTGCCGCTCAAGCAAAACGAAACAAACCCGGAACAGTCATACATAGTCGGCCCGGCACCGTAGCTCGGATCGTCGTAGCCATAAGGCTTACCTAGCTGGCTATACGCTCGACCTACGACCGAACCAGCAATAGGCTCGTTGTAATCGGGTTGAGAGGGAACTGTCGGGGTGTAATCGCCGGGACCCGTTGTGTCCCCGCCACCCGACGTACCATCACTCGTGGTACCTCCATTGGCGCCCGCAGCCGACCTGTCAACAACATCCTGAGCTTTCGCTGCATCAGCCGCCTGCTGGGCTGCACGTTCTTTATTCAGCATCTCGGTAGCCTCAGCACTCAGGCTATCATAGGTTGCCTGCATGGCGGCCATCGTGCTTGCCGTCTCGTCCTTCGCGCGCTTAGCTTCGCTGGCCTTCTCGGTGGCCACACGCTGCTGTTCAGCGTAAGTTGCCTCCTGCTCCTGCACTTCAGCACGAAGTTCTTTCGTTTGCTGAACAAGGTCGGAGTCGTTTTGATTCATAACGTTAAGAATATCCCAATTCGAAGCGAACGCTTCGAACGTGGTAGCGCCAAGCAGTAGATCGAAAATCGTAGCACTGCCAGTGCGATACATGCTACGTGCCCTCGAACCAAGTCGTTCCTGTAAATCGGCGATCTGCGACGTTGCCTCATCAATGCGCGCTTGAGCTGCATCGCGATTTGCCTCAGCCTCTTGCTGCGTTTTCAGCGCATCATCATAGGTGTCAGCGGCTTGATTTAGCTTGCTCTGCATTGTATTCAAAGAAGCGAGGGCTGTTTGCGCCTCAGCCTGCTTTTCGGCGGCCGTGGGCTCAGCAAATGCGAGCGAAGGAAGCATGAGCGATGTGGCAAGTGCCACAGCAGTGAATCCTGCAAACACGCCTTTAATACGTGAACGCGATACGATGTAGTGCATGTGGGTCCTCCACCTGCGTCTCGTAGCCTTACAGATGACAGATAGTGTAACAGAACGCGTCAAATTATCGACAACCCACAGCCCAATTGCCATGCGAACATCACAGGAACCGAAGACTTTATCCGTTAAATCCTTCGTCTACAACGAGAGCGCCCCCATCAGCAGCAG
Source organism: Actinomycetes bacterium (assembly GCA_023395755.1). GTDB lineage: Bacteria > Actinomycetota > Coriobacteriia > Coriobacteriales > Eggerthellaceae > Gordonibacter. The sequence goes on from JAEWYG010000232.1 coordinate 3,633, forward strand.
CCGTAGCCAACTCGTCACAGCGCTCGTTTTCGGGATGCCCCGCATGGCCCTTCACCCAAACGAATGTAACCTTGTGGCCATTCTTGGCTGCCAACAGACGTTTCCAGAGGTCAACGTTTTTCACGGGCTGTTTCTGAGCATTCTTCCAACCGCGCTTCAACCAGCCATCCACCCAATGATCGTTAAACGCCTTCACTACATATTGAGAGTCAGATTGCAACGTAACTTCACAGGGACGTTTGAGGGCTTCCAGAGCAGCAATGGCCCCCATAAGCTCCATACGATTATTCGTTGTACGAAGATAACCCTGAGACAACTCGCGTTGATGGATATGCCCTTGCCCGTCGGTAAAGCGCAGCACCGCCCCGTAGCCGCCGGGACCCGGATTCCCCCGTGCCGAACCGTCGGTGAATATCTCGACCTGCATGCGCATACCCTTTCGCCAATCCTTCTGTTTCGGCCGGTTATCATACCACGAGGAAGGGTCTGGGCCACCTAGCTCCAAATGAGGTCCATCATCTCCTGGCGGTCGTGCACATCCATCTTCGCATAGATATGCGACACATGCGTCTTTACGGTGCTGCCAGACAAAACAAGCTCGTCTTGGATAAACGCGCGTGTGCGGCCCTGAGCCAGCAAGATGAACACCTCCGTCTCGCGTGGTGACAACCCATAGCGCCCAGCTATAGTCAGACAGGTGTCAACGACAGTTTTCGCCAGAGGAGCTTCAGCTTCCCCCGCTCCTACAGAAGCATCGCTCTGCAGTTGGCTCCCAACGCTACCATCCGTACGACGGCGTGCACTGAACCAAGAAGCGTACAGGATGCCAATCACCAAGGCGTAAGTAGCCAACATCACCAGCAGCGTATCCACAATGCTCGCATGGCCAAGCAGAATGACCCAGGCTATCGAAGAAGCGGCATACAGCGCTGCCGCAAAACCAATCACCCGATACGAAGGTGTGCTCAGAACCTCCAAGGCTGCTGCTGCCACCGCCCAGAACAACAAGTGCGAAAAAAGCTCATCTACTTGGATAACATCGGTCAGAAACGTAAGGGTAGCTCCTTCGGGATTCGCCTGAATAGCCACCACAAACAGCCCTAGCAAAATGAGCAGCAATGCTGGCTAAAACCGAATAGCCAGCGAACGGTCTGCGGTAAGTATAAGCAAGACATAGGCAAACACCAACACACAAAGAGCAGGAACAATAAAACCGGTGAGCCACGGTACGATGGTCGACACGCTCGCGTTTGTGTTACCCCACATGCCTAAGTAGCTAACCGAGCGAATAACTGCCAGCGCCACCGCCGATGTGACCATAAGCAGGTAGGCGGTGCGCCGGTTGCTCCGCATCGCATCGGCCGTTGGCCGAGGAAGCACAGGCACGCCGAACACGGTGCGTTCGTGCATACGAGTACCGCTCGCCAACGAATCCCTTCGCGCCAAGGCACAACATGCTTCAAAAACGAATGCAGAGGCAATGGGGGCAGCAATCGCAACCATCACCTGCAGCTCAGGATTGGCAAACGCACTCAAAACCATGAGGATAGGTAGTTTTACTATAAGTCCACCAGCGATACTTGCAACCGTACACGAAAAGCCCTGCGTTCTGCCAAGCAGTAAGATATAACGAGCAACAAGCCACAAATAGCAGAGGCCTGCCACAAATAACCCACCAACCGCAAGCATGGCGGGATCAAAGAACGTTTGATGGTACGACAATCCAAAGCAAGCCGTGCCCACCGCCGCCAACAGCGGTAACACGAAACGAAGCATACCATCAGCTCGCTTGATGGCACGCGGTGCGATCAGGTAAGCAACCGCCATTACCAGGATGCCAGCCAAAAAGAACAAGCGCGGGTTCAACCACGCCTCCATGCCCACCGCCGACGAGAGGAAGCCTAAGGTATGACCCATAAGCGTGCACCAGACCAGGTTGAGCCCCAGCCCGCATGACGCCAGTAATCCGCAGCGCGATATACGCAACCCCTTGGCCACCACTATACGTTCCGCTCCCCTTCGGCCGCTGAGCCTCATTCCTTGCTGCGCCGAGCGCAACCGTCGCCATTATGACACGATCCGGGCCCTCACGCACCCTCTTGGTTGATAATTACAGGCCGAGCGGCATCTCAACCGGGAAGAACAGGGCATCGTCCAAAGTGTCCGATACCCTGTTCATCTGGCACGACGAACTAGACAGCAAGACCACGCTGCAGCAGTGCCTGTTCTGCCATTCGTACGCCCCTGGCTACATTGCGAAGCAGTACGAGTTCGGCACACTCATGCACGCCATCCATTCCGGTAAGCGCGCCGGCAGCAAGTTCACGACCGAATACGAAGGCGACTGCATGTCCTGCCATAACGCCACCGAGAACGGCGCCGGCATGGAGTTGTGGGACCTGACGAAGTACACGCGTCTCTGGGGCATCAATGATGTAGAGAATGTCCAAGGCGAGTTCAAGACCGACCAGACCATGACTCAGACCCAGGACGGCGTGTTCTCGTATGACTGGATGCACGCCTATTACGACAACATGCGCCATGGCGCCGGCGTGAATGGTCTGAACCTCGACATGCCGCAGAGCCTGTTCGACGAATGGACCATTACGGTGAACGGCAACGTAGATAACGAGTACATCGCCAAGCTGCCCGACCTTATCAAGGAAGCCGAAGCAGCCGGTGTCGTGGTGAAAAAGACATCCAAGATGGTATGCAACTGGAACCCCGTCGGCGGCGGTGGCGTCACAAACACTGAGATCACCGGCATCCCTGTAAGCTGGCTCGTTGAGAAGGCCGGAGGCGCCAAAGACGGCACGACGGGCGTGAAAGCCCTACGCGCCGACGGCAGCTCCAAGCGCGCCTTCGCCAAAGATAAGCTAGACGCAGGCGAAGCACTGCTTGTGTACAAGATCGGCGGCGAGTACCTAGATGCGACGCGTGGTTATCCGTGCACGAACTGGGTCGAAGGTGTCGATGCGCAGATCAACTCCAAACAAGTGGACACCTACCAGGTCACCAATGAAGACATCGACTACACCGACAAATGGGCCGGCACGCCTAACGGTTGGCAAAACGAGGCCAAGGTGCCCATGAATAAGCCCAACGCCACCATCTTCGGCGTACCCGACGGCCTGATCGTGCAGAACGGCCAGCCCTACACGTTCAATGGGTTCGTTGATGCCTATGACGAGAAAATCGCCAGTGTGGAATTCTCCATGGACCGTGGCGAAACCTGGACAAAGTACGACATCGCCGACATGGATCGCAACAAGATGCTGTGGTGGACCTACACCTACAAGCCAGAACTTGAGGGTGCGTACTGTCTGACCATCCGCGCCACCACCGAAAGCGGTATGACCAGCTTCGAAACCCAAACCGTCATGTTCAACGCCAAGGACAAGATGCCCAGCGCCGAAGAAACCACCGTGTTGAAAACCGCAGGACTGGTACCGGCTAAGGCCGAAACTACGGCAACCGACAACGGCAACAAGAAATAAGGAGGGCAACCATGACGTTCAAGAAACCTTTGAAGATCGCCTCTGGCATAGCGGGTAGCGCACTCCTGATGTTCGGAGCCACCACTGCTCTCGCCTCTCCCCTCGCGCAAGGTAGAGACACCCAAGGCGAAGCTACCGGCACCACGCAGGTCGTTAACGGCAACGAGGTGGCCGCCCATTGGCTCGATGCCGATGTGGGCACCTATGTACCCGTCGCCAACCTGCAAGGAACCTTTGCCTTCAACCAAGAAGGAACCACGCCCAACGACGAGCTGTTCAACGTGTTCGGCACCGCGCTGACCAGCATGTGTTCCAAGCCCGCAAGCGAGTTCGTGAGCGAGCAGGGCGGCGTTGCCAACTTCTATCTGAATGTGGGCGGCAACATCAAGAAAACCTTCACCATCGATGTGCGCGACCTAGCCAAAGACGCCAGCCAGGAAACCATGATGGCCTGCTCGTGCGCCACCGGCGCGCCCTTCGGACAAGCCGCCGTCATGGGCGTGCCGCTGTCTGCCGTGGTGGAGATGGCCGATATGGAAGACGGCGTGAACGCCATCACCGCTTACGGCGCCGACGGCTACGGCCAGACGCTGCCGCTGCAATACGCGCTGGAGAAGAAGGCACTGCTGGTCTATCAGGTGAACGGCGAGGAGCTTGCTCCTGTCGACGGAACCAGCCTGCAACTGTGGATGCCCGAAACGGTGGCCAGCTACTTCACGCGCAACATCGTAAACATTGAACTGACTCAACACGACGGCGACCTGAGCGTGCAGCAGGTAGATCCCAGCTACCGCAACAAGGTGAACATCCTGAACTACTCCGACTCGTGCACGTTCAAGGCAGGCGACGAGATCACATTCGAGGGCGTGGCCGACGACTTGGGCAGCCCCATCACCGCTATCGAGTTCTCATTCGACAACGGCGCCACCTGGACGTCGTGCGCCACCGACGGCGCCACGGCCGACAAGTGGGTAAACTGGCAGTTCACCACCTCCTTCGACCAGAAAGGCGACCATCGCATGACGGTACGCGCCAAGACGGCCGACGACGTGGTGTCGCCGCTCGCGGCAACGCTGCTGTTCGAAGTGGTATAGAAACCGCCACGCTATCGCCGGAGATGGTCATTTATTCCATCAGAAAAGAGACGGCGAAAGAACCTTCACTCGGAGGCGGTATCTTTTGATACAGCCTCCGAGCATTTACTTATACTGACTTGGATGTTTTTCAAAAAAGTCGAACCGTGGAGGCAACTCGCGAATACGGTGGCGGCCCTCGGTAATCTCACCGGCGCTACACAGCTCGTCAACATCCTCCAAATCATAGTTCCAGCTGAAAAAGTCATCGAACTCAAAGCTGAGATAATCGCAGATTTTCTCGCAACCCTCAGGCACAATGGGATGCATAAGTAGCGTAGCAATGCGCAACAGGAAGAACGAATCTACCAAGACCTGGCGACGCATTGCAACATTGTCTGTTTGCTCAACTTCGCGAATGCCGTCGCTCCAGTGCTTGTTCGCAAAACGAATAAAGCCATCCATCAACGACATAACCGAATGCAGCTCGGCCTTACGCATAAGACGGTCATAGGTAGCAAGTGTCGCATTGGCTGTCTCGACGGCGAGCGGAGTTGGCGTGCCCAGCGGCAAATAACCCTCGAAATTCTTTTGAGCCTCATAAAAGCAACTACGGGCCAAGCGGTTGAATACGTTCGTAAGCAACGCGCCTTCCTTCAAAACCGGATCGGCCACACGAGGATCGTCACGTTCCTTCTCGGTAGCAAGGAACGGCTTAGGCTTGAAGCCAACGGACTTCTGATCTAATCCTAGCGCCAAAAAATGCGCACGCAACTGCTCGACCGTATAAAACTCCAGCAATTCATCGGCCGTAGGCGGCTTTACCGAGCCCGATGATGAAGCCTTTTTGTCGCCAAACAAAATATGGTGATTCGCTATCAGACGGGTCTGACGCAGCGGCTCGCTAGTATCGCCTGGAACAAGAATATCACCTGGCAGAAGAGCTTCGATAAGTGCCGGTTGAGCCACGCCATAAAAGTACAGATTGTCCTGACCTATAAATTGATAAACCTCAGCATCTTCCGAACACCACCAGTCGCGCCAACTGCCGCGTGGCATGCCTCTTTCATCATTAGCTGCCATAGTAAAGGACATAGGTGCCCAAAGACTTTCGGGCCAACACCACACCGTAAGCCCTTCGAGACCTTCGATAACCGGAGCTTTCACGCCCCATTCGATATTGCCAGTAATACGAAACGGCACGAGTGTTTTACCAGTACGAAAACGAATGCCTGCCCGGGCCAATACATCGCGAGCCTCATCACGCGCGTCAATGTTTGAGAACTCAATCTCGAAACTCTGCTTGCCTCGTTCGGCCTCTCGCAATTCATGTGCAGGCAGATCGGCAGCTACTGCTTCATAATCGTCGCGAAGATCATTTTTGATATAAATAACCGGAGGGGCTAAAAACTCATTCACCACCTGCGGCACGATAGCGCGCGTACAAGGATCGTCACGGAGTTCGTCAGTACGCGCGCGCAGAAATTCCGCAAACGCCGGCAAGTCGAAGTACCAATTCTCTACGGGGCGCATCTCGGGCACGGTGCCCGTCAGCGACGACTTCGGCGCTATAAGATCTTCGGGTGCATAGCTGTGCCCCAAATCACACTCGTCGGCGTAGGCGTGCTCAGACTTACAACCCTGCACTGGGCAGTGGCCAACCACCTGACGACCATTCAGAAACGTACCCGCCTCGGTATCGTAAAACTGCAATGTAGCCCGCTTGTGCAAATGACCGTTCTCGTGCAGCTTTTCTATGAATTTCTTACTGATAAGCTGATGCACATCCCCGGAATGACCCAACCCTGAGCCCTCATAGATAGAAAGGCTTATCTGGTAGGCATCGAGTGTGGCCTTTTGAGCCTCATGGTTTCGCTGTACGTATTCTTCAATGGTACCTTCAAACTCACCAGCTTCAACTAGTTTGCGGTAACCTTCATTTATGGGAGATCCGTAGCAGTCGGTTCCGCTGATAAAGCGCACGTTGTCGCCACCAATGCGGTCGCGCAAAAAGCGCGCATAGCAATCGGCAGGCACGAACACACCAGCGATGTGGCCGAAATGTAACGGTTTGTTGCCATACGGCATACCCGCTGTGACTACAGCCCGCTTTGGCCAGGTTACGCGCTCGTCTTCTGAGGTGACACTGAGGGATTGGACGCTATCGGGCGATGCTGCCATCGGTTTGCTGCTCCTTCAATAATTTAGCAAGTTCGTCAATAGAAACATTGCTTGACGATAAAAGGCTCATCAGATCAAATAAACTCGACGATTTGTCTTGAAGTATGACGGTCTTAGTCGTAATTGCGTTAGCAAGAGTAGCCGCCTTAGCCACCGCATCGTCTTGCGTACCCAACTCGTCCGCCAAACCATTTTCAACGGCATCCATACCCGTAAAAGTAAGGCCGGTAGCAAGAGGGCGCACCTGGTCGATTGTCATACCGCGACCTTCAGCAACCGTAGCAATGAATGTCTCATTAATCTGGGTTACCTGATTTTGGTAGTAGGCCCGCTCCTCCTCGGTAAGAGGACGGTTTCCGTAGCTAGCGTCTTTGCTTTTCGAAGACGTGATAGTGTCCATGGAAATGCCAAGCTTTTCATAAAGTCCCGAAAGATCGGTAATTTGCATAGCCACGCCGATAGAGCCAATAGCCGTAGTCTTTGCCGTAAAGATGTAGTCGGCCTGACTCGAA
>JAEWYG010000242.1 GCA_023395755.1 Actinomycetes bacterium
ATATGGAGGTTATTATTAACTCCATGACGAAGGCTGAACGTGAGAAGCCTGAGTTATTGAACGGTAGCCGCCGCGCACGTATTGCTGCTGGTGCTGGTGTGGCTGTTTCGGAAGTGAATCAGCTTATTAAGAAGTTTAACGAGACCAAGAAAATGATGAAAAAGATGATGCCGGCCGCCGAAGAGATGGGTGGAAAGCGAGGCAAAAAGGGTAAAGGCCGTCGTCGGCGTATGGGTTTGCCTGGCGGCATGGGTGGCATGAACATGGCAGATTTGAAGAAGCTGCAAGATATGATGGGCGAGTAATGTTGCTTAGTTTTCCGTAATCAAGTAACACTACTCGAGAATACTTACGCACAAGAGAAGCTAAGAGAACCTTCGGGTACTCAAGTTACGTGAGCGCCCTTTTATATTAGCGTTGGGTGGTAATCGAAAGAAGGATCGTTATGGGTCTTGAAATTCGCCCGTACCGTGAGGAAGACATCGCGGGTATGGTGAAGGTGTGGAATGAAGTGGTCGAGAATGGGGAAGCTTTTCCTCAGATTGATCCCTTGACCATTGAGAAGGGGCTGGAGTTTTTTGCTGCTCAAACCCTTTCGGTGGTAGCCGACCTCGACGGCAAAATTATAGGTCTTTACCTGCTGCATCCTAATAACGTTGGACGATGTGTCCATATTGGTAACGCTAGTTATGCAGTTGTTTCCAGCGTACGAGGCCTAGGTTTGGGGCGTGCTTTGGTGGAAGACTCACTCAAGCAGGCTGCCAAGAACGGATTTCTTGGTTTGCAGTTTAATGCGGTGGTGGCGAGTAATGCTGCCGCCGTTCATTTGTATGAGGATATGGGCTTTGCACGCATAGGTACAATCCCTGGAGGATTCGTTAATTCTCTCGGTGGTTATGAGGATACACATATCTATTTTAGATCCTGCGTGTAGCGCTTTATAGTTTCCCTATTATCGAGCTCGAAAAGCCGAAAAAACATGGGCTTTTTGAGGATGCGATAAGTGTAAAAGCAGTTCTTGTGCTGGTTCGCTAGAATAATGGAAGCAATCGACTTGCCAAATGGGCGTTTGCGCCGTATTATTAGCAATTGCTGTTTTCGTTCGGCTTTTGTCGGGCGTGATCGGAACCATTACGTAAGAAGCAAAAAGGAGTTCACCTTCATGGCAGTGAAAATTCGCCTGGCCCGTCATGGCGCCAAGAAGCGTCCCTACTACCGTATCGTTGTCGCTGACGCGCGCAGCCCGCGCGATGGTCGTTTCATCGAGGAAGTTGGTCGCTACAACCCCTGTGTCGAGCCTGCAATGGTGCAGTTTGATATGGAGAAGACTGATCAATGGATTAAGAACGGTGCACAGCCAACCGATACGGTGGCTCGCCTGCTCAAGATCGCTCGCGAAAGCGCGTAGCCGTCATGGCTGAGCAGACGGAAGATATCGCCGGTCTCGTCGAGTCCGTCGTGCGTCCGCTCATCGAGTTTCCGGATGAGCTGCAGATCGAGTCGACCGATACTGAGGATGGGTCTATCCTTGTTGAGGTTCGCGTGAACGAAGAAGACGCCGGCAAGGTTATCGGTCGTCAGGGACGGGTTATCAAGGCTATCCGCACGCTCGCCCGTGCCGCTGCTTCACGCACCAATACTCATGTCGAAGTGGAGCTCATCGATTAGATGCGCACTTGGATCGATGTCGCCACACTGGCGAAAACAAAGAACTTGCAGGGAGGATTTGTCGTGCGAAGCGCGGCAAATCTTCCTTTTTTGCTTTCAGCGGGTCTTGAGGTTGCTTTTGTTCCTCCCGCGCTGGATGCTCCGCGCCACGCTCGGGTAGAAACCGTTGCGCCTTCCGGTGAGCGAGCGGCTGTAGTGACGTTTGATGTGGTGTGTGATATCGATACAGCTGAAAAGCTAGCGGGCTGTCATTGCCTCGTGCGTCGAGCAGATCTCCCGGAAGAGGTATTTAAGCAGTGCGATGAAGGCTGGGCTGGCTGGCAGGTACGCGATGCTCACGCCGGGTTACTCGGGGTCGTTTCGCGCATCGAAGAGATGCCGGGGCAGATGATGCTCGAGGTTGCTGCAGCGGGTCAAGACCGCACGATTCTTATCCCGTTGGTAGATGAATTTGTAGTTGGTGTGGATGACGATGCGCGCGTAATCGATGTTGCAGTGCCTTCTGGTTTGCTTGATCTGTAAGTCCTCCACCCTTTCTAAGGAACGCGCTATGATCATCGAGACACTCTCGCCGTTTCCCTCCATGTACGATTCGGTTATGGGTACGTCTATGATGCGTATTGCTCAGGAGAAGGGCATTCTTGAGTTCCATGCTTACGATCTGCGCGATTGGACTCACGACCGTCACCGCACCACTGACGACGATCCGTACGGTGGCGGTGATGGCCTTGTTATGAAATGTGAGCCCATTTTTGAAGCTTACGAGGATATTGTATCCCGCAACCAAGTAATGCATGAATCCTTGCGGGTTGAATCTTTTTCAGGAGAGAATCAAAGCGACGGCTTACCCGTTGTCCCGCGCCCCAAAACCATTTTTCTCGCTCCGCAAGGCCAATGTTTTGACGATGCGCTTGCTAGCAAACTTGCTCAGGAGGAGCGTTTGTTGTTCGTGTGTGGGCACTATGAGGGCATTGATGAGCGCGCCTATGCTCTTGCTGATTATACCGTTTCGTTGGGAGACTATGTGCTTACCAGTGGTGAGCTGGCATCCATGGTGGTCATCGATGCTGTTGTGCGTAAACTTCCTGGCGTGCTGGGTGCTGAGACAGGTGCTCTTGGTGAGAGTTTTGCTGATGGTCTGCTGGAGTATCCTCAGTACACACGCCCGTCAGTATTTCGAGGTGTGGAAGTTCCGGCGGTGTTGCTGTCGGGTGATCATGCGCGCGTAGCGTGTTGGCGGCGTGAGCAAAGTCTTGAGCGTACCGCGCGATTGCGCCCCGATTTACTGGAGGGTGTCGATCTTTCGCCCACTGATCGGGAATTTCTGAAGAGTTTATCGACTGAGCCGGGCGTTTAGACTCGAAGCGCTATTATATACGCTCGTGACCTCATTCGGGCGTTTTGCGCTCGTTCAGAAAGGATAGACGACCTTTATGGATTCCGGGCAGCACGCCGAGCCTCGCAAGCGAAGCATTTTTAGGAGCCTTCTTAGCCTACTTGTTATGGTTGCCTTTGTTTTTGGGCTATCGTGGGCTTTGCGTACGTTTGTTTTTCAACCTTACGAGATTCCTTCCGGTTCGATGGAAACTACCATCATGACCGGCGACATGGTGTTCTCGGAGAAGGTGAGTTACTATCTGCGTGACCCGAAACCGGGCGACATCGTAACATTTCAGGACCCCGAAATTCCTGGTCGCGTGCTTATCAAACGTTGTATCGCCGTAGGCGGCCAGACGGTTGATCTCGTCGACGGCAACGTGGTTATTGATGGCATAATGCTAAGTGAGCCTTACACCCATGGCCTGCCCTCTGAGCCGCTAAAAACGGCGCTAGGAACCGATTTTTCCTACCCTTATACTATTCCCGCCAACCACTTGTGGGTCATGGGTGACAATCGTACGAACTCTCAAGACTCGCGCTACTTTGGTGCTATTGAAGAGAGCAGTGTGACGGGACGGGGAATGCTTATATACTGGCCATTGAACAACTTTGGTCTACTGAACTAGCATTTTTATAAGGAACAAGTGCCGCCTTGTGTGGCCACCAAGGATAGGGAAGACAAGGAGAATCATGCCAACCGAGACCGTACCCGCGATAACTGCGGGCAGTGAGGCAGCATGCAAGCCGTTGCCGCCAACGTTTCAAGACGTCATCATGAACCTGCAACGCTACTGGGCTGATGCTGGCTGTGTTATTTTGCAGCCCTATGATAACGAGGTAGGTGCTGGCACGAATGCGCCAGCCACTACGCTGCGCTCTCTTGGTCCGGATACCTGGCGAACAGCCTACGTACAGGGTTGCCGCCGTCCTACGGATGGGCGTTACGGCTTGAATCCGAATCGCACTCAGCACTACTTCCAATTCCAGGTGCTGATGAAGCCCTCGCCTGATAATATTCAGGATCTGTACCTGGGATCTTTACGCGCTATTGGTATCGATGTGGACGCACACGATGTGCGTTTCGTTGAGGATGATTGGGAGAGCCCAACGTTGGGTGCTTGGGGTCTCGGCTGGGAAGTGTGGATTGACGGTATGGAGTGCACGCAGTTCACTTATTTTCAGCAAGTGGGCGGTTTTGAGTGTAGTCCGGTACCTGTTGAAATCGCCTATGGCTTGGAGCGATTGGTTATGTACGTGCAGGGCGTAGATAGTATGTTCGATATCGTGTGGGCACGCGGAGACGACGGTGTCACGTTCACTTACGGCGATGTATATTTAGAAAATGAGCGCCAGTATTCTGCCTACAACTTTGAAGTAGCTGATACGGAATTTTTATTTCAGGAATTCAGTGACCGCGAGACCGAATGTCAGCGTACGCTTGCTGCTGGCTTGCCACTGCCTGCCTACGACAGCGTGCTTAAGTGCTGTCATACGTTCAACCTACTGGATGCCCGCGGCGTGATTTCGGCAACCGAGCGCATGGCCTACATTCTGCGTGTACGCACGTTGGCAAAGGCAGTGTGTGCGTCTTATATGGAACACGTTGTAGGGCAAGTGACGGATGGCGTTGGGGAAGCGGGTGACGCTGCGTTATTGGAGGCCGACGCAGGGAAGGAGGCCGATCATGAGTAGCCTACATACACTTGCTTTTGAGATTGGCACCGAGGAGATTCCAGCGTTCGATCTGCATAAGGCAACCCTGCAGATGGAGAAGCTTGTGCCCGCAGCACTCGATGCGGTGCGCATTCCGCATGGTGCTGTTTCCATTTACACCTCACCGCGTCGCTTGGTGGCTATTGTTGCCGAGGTGTCCGATGTTACTGAGGCGCTTGAGGAGGTATTTCGCGGGCCGTCCGCCAAGATAGCCTTCGACGAGCAGGGTGACCCAACAAAGGCCGCCATCGGTTTTGCACGTGGTAAGGGCTTAGATGTAGACGCGCTTGAGCGCCGCGAGGAAAACGGCGTAGAGTACGTGTTTGCCACGAAGAGTATTCCTGCTCGTGATGTGACTGAGCTTTTACCTGAGGTACTACACGGCATTATTGAGGATATCTCTTGGCCGAAGTCGTGCCGTTGGGGTACGACGCGTCAGTACTTCTCGCGTCCAGTGCGGTGGCTGGTGGCACTTCTGGATGAGTGTGTGATCCCCGTGGAGTTTGCCGGCCTCAAGGCAGGGAACCTGACGTATGGTCATCGCTTTTTGGCACCCGGACCGCATGAGGTGGCCTGTGCCGCCGATTTAATAGATGTTATCGAAGGTGCCTTTGTTGTGACGAGCGAGCAGGCGCGCGTTGCTGCAATACGTGCAGGTGTTGAGTGTGTCGAGGCTGAGACGGGCTTTCGAGCCGAGTTGCCGGAAAAAACACTCCTCGAGGTTACCAACCTGTCTGAGTATCCCACCGTTATTGTGGCCACCTTTGATGAGGATTTCCTTCGTGTTCCCGAGGAAATCATCGTGGATGCGATGCTTATGCATCAGCGTTATTTCCCGTTGTACGATCGTACGGGCAAACTGACGAATAGGTTCATTTTTGTGTCGAATGGCGATCCGAAGTATTCCGACATCATCCGTAGTGGCAACGAACGTGTAGTGCGCCCGCGTCTGTCTGATGCTAAGTTTTTCTATGAGGAAGACCTCAAGATACCGCTTGAGGCGTTTGTCGACCGCTTGGATGAAGTGGTGTTCCAGGAGACTCTGGGCACGATGAAGGATAAGACCGATCGCATCGTGGCGCTCGCTGGTCACTTGGCTGCCGATGCAGCTTTACGTGAGGCCGACGTCGTTGATGCTGTGCGTGCTGCTTATCTCGCTAAAGCCGATCTAGTGACGGGTGCCGTGGTGGAGTTCACCAGCGTGCAGGGCGTTATGGGTTCGTATTACGCCACCGCTTCGGGCGAGAACGATCAGGTGGCCCAAGCTATTGCCGACCACTACCGTCCGCGTTTTGCTGGTGATGAACCGCCCGTGTCTTGCGTGGGTAAGATTGTGGCGGTGTCTGACAAGTTAGATACTATCTGCGGTCTGTTTGCGGTGGGGCAGGGTCCCACCGGTTCGTCTGACCCGTTTGCACTGCGTCGAGGTGCCATTGGTATCGTTGCCATGTTGGAAGGCGGGTTACCGATATCGCTCGGACGCGCTATTGATGCTTCGCTCGAAACCTACCAACATGCCGGCATCGACTTCGACTTCGCTGAAGTGCGCGCCTTGGTGGCCGACTTTTTTGTTACGCGCACAAAGGTTATGCTTCGTGATTCGGGTATTTCACCCGACGCTATCGATGCCGTACTTGCTGCTGGCGTTCAAGAGCCGGTGCAGGTTATTGCCCGTACGCGTGCGCTTGAGTCCGCACGCAGCCACGAACCTGAAACGTTTGACGATTTAGCTACCGCCTATGCGCGCGCAAACAACCTGCGTGATGCTGCGCTAGGAAATATGGTTGACGGAACTCTTGCTGGCAGCGCTGAACTGGTTTTGCTCGCGGCAGTCGATGAGGTAGAAGCGCGCGTAGCAATTGCTCTTGCTTCCGATGATTATGCGGCTGCCCTTGCTGCCCTTGCCGCCTTGCGTGGTCCCATCGATACCTTCTTTGCTGACGTGCTTATTATGGATAAGGATGCTAACGTACGTGAGAACCGCCTACGTTTGCTGAACCGCTTTGTAGACGTATTTGCCAATGTCGCCGATTTCGGCAAAATGGCTAAGGGTGCGAAGTAGAGCCATGACCGATCTTATCCCGCACGAGAACGTGACGCCGTTGCCCACTATCCATGTGGTCAGCGACTCGGTGGGAATCACTGCCCAGGCGGTGGCCCGTGCGGCTGCCGCCCAGTTTGGTGTGACAAATCCCTGTATTGAGGTATTGCCTAAGGCGGGGTCTTTTGATGAAATACGTGAGTTTATAGAAGTGCACGGCGCCTTTCATCGCGAACGCACGGGTGATGGGCGCATGCTGATCTTTTATACCTTAGTGAATCGTGAATTGGCGCATGAACTGGCCTCTTATGCTGCCGAACACAATGATCTGGTTGCTATCGATCTTATGACCGATGCTATTGCTGCTATTGCGCGTATGACGGGGCTGGCTCCGTCAACCAAGCCCGGTGGCTTGCATGTGGCTGACCAGTATTACTTTCGACGTATTGAAGCTATCGAGTTTAGTATTGCACACGACGATGGTCGCAACCCCCAGGAGTTGACTCAAGCAGACATAGTTCTTTTGGGCGTATCTCGCTCGTCGAAGACTCCGACATCCATCTATTTGGCTCAGCAGGGCTATAAGGTGGCAAATATTCCGTTAGACCTTCATACAGCACCACCGCGTGAATTAGCCGATGTCGACCGTACGCGTTTGTTTGGTCTTATGACTACGCCTGAGGTGTTGGTGGGTATACGTCAGCGGCGTCTTGGAAACGCTGGCGTGGTGGCGAAGAGCTATGCAGATCCTGAGTATGTTTATCAGGATCTTGACGAGGCACGTGCCCTCATGCGCAAACTCGGCTGTATTGTCGTTCACACCGAAAATCGAGCCGTTGAGGAAACCGCCCAAGAGATTTTGCGTTACTATGAGCGCGCTCACCCTCCATCGGCTGATATGATGGGCTAGGCCTGCGAATCCATGTGGTTCGAAACTCTGTACGACTGGCATCGTGTTTAAGGAGAAAAAAGGTGACTGAAGAAGTCAAACGAGTCTATGCTTTTGGCAAAGACGCAGAGGGTAACAACGTAACCGAGGGTAACACGTCTATGAAGGCGGTGCTGGGCGGCAAGGGAGCAAACCTTGCCGAAATGGCCAACATCGGACTCCCGGTGCCTCCGGGATTCACCATCTCATGCCAGACATGCATGGAATACGCCAATGCCGGCAACGTGTGGCCTGAAGGCGTACTTGACACCATCCAGAAATACCGCGAGGATCTAGAAACTCGCATGGGTAAGAAGATTGGCGAGGCCAGTGACCCGCTGCTTGTATCCGTGCGCTCCGGTGCTCCGTTGTCTATGCCGGGCATGATGGACACCGTGCTAAACCTCGGCTTGAACGATGAATCCATCAAGGGTCTTATTACTCAGACTGAGAATCCTCGTTTTGCATGGGATTCCTATCGTCGCTTTATTCAGATGTTCTCTTCCGTAGTTATGGGCCTTGATGGCGATTTGTTTGAAAATGCTATCACGGCTATGAAGAACGATCGCGGCGTAGCTTCCGACACCGATCTTACCGCCGAGGATCTACAAGGACTCGTAACTGACTTCAAACGAATTTTTGCTGACAACGTGTCGGCTACTGAATATCCGACCCTTGTGGTAGATGGTATGGTGCAGTTCCCGCAAGATCCCAGCGTGCAACTGCAATTAGCTATCGAGGCCGTGTTTGGTAGCTGGAACAATCCGCGCGCTACGCTCTATCGCAAGCAGAACAAAATCGCCGACGATTTGGGTACGGCGGTTAATGTGCAATCCATGGTGTTTGGTAATAAGGGCAACACCAGTGCCACTGGCGTTGCGTTTACGCGTAATCCTGCTAATGGCGAAAAGGAATTTTACGGCGACTACCTAGTTAACGCTCAAGGTGAAGACGTCGTAGCAGGTATCCGTAATA
>JAEWYG010000029.1 GCA_023395755.1 Actinomycetes bacterium
CTCCACCGTTGCTCGCAAGGGGTAAGCTTTCACCCTTCCCCTCACTCGTTTTGGCAACGCCTGATTCTAAAGAAGACGCGCTCCCCATTACCCCTGACTCTGAAGCGCCCGTTTTGTCAGACAATGCATCGGGTGTACTCGAGCCAACAGAAGATTCTGAGCTGCTCGCATCGGTAGGCTTTTCGGCAGGTAACTTTGTTCCCGGGTAAACAATAGCCGTGTAACCCTCCATGCTACCAAACGTATCGTCAATGTTTGAAGCAGCGACATTCCAAGAATGACCCGCAAGCAAATACCAACTAAACCCGAGCAAGCTCAGGGCAATAAGGCCCGCAAATACGACGAGCGCGATTTTTTCTCGTGAGACAACCGACATAGTAGAAACTATTATAACGTCTCAAGTCTCAGCAGGTGCGGGCATTGGCAACCGACAGAATATGCACAGCCGGTTGACACCCTAAACCAGCTTTTCGTAGGCAATACGATCGGGAGTCCCCCCTTCGGCATGCGCAATATAAATGGTGCCACATTGCGCATAACCGCGCTTATCCAACAATCGACGCATGGGGGTATTGCCAGGATGGGTATCAATGCGTACGCTGGCACAACCCCGCTCGTGCGTCAGGCGCTCTGCATTGTTCAAAAGCAGCGACGCCATACCACGTCCCTTACAAGCGTCTGAAACAGCTACCCGGTGCACCACTCCATAATGAGGATCGGCTGAAACACACTGGGTCAACCATGAACCTCCCTCAATATGATCGTAATCACGCTCACCCGCGAAACCCACCATGGCCGTAGCCATAATCATGCCATTGTCGTCCACGGCAACATAGGAGTCACCGCGCTTGACGTCCCCCTCGATAGCATCACGATGGGGATACCCCCCTTGCCACTGATCGATACCGATGGCGGCAAGCGAGCGGCGGCCGTCTGCCAGAATATCCATAATGCGGTCGATATCCGACACGCTGGTCAAACGAAATTGCACAGGCGTTCACTTTCTCTCGAAACAAAGGGGATTTCTCTCGAAACAGCATCGGGAAAATACTGTTTCGAGACAGCACAACATTGGATGAGCGATTGGCCGTCAAACGACCGGTGGGGCTACCACATTCGCTCAAAGGTGGCTCTTCGCCTTGCGCGACCGAGCCGATCAAATAGAATAATCTCACCGCAAGGCGTAAAACCAAATGCCACAAGCAACGCTCTCATGGCGTTATTGGTTTGGTAAGTATCACAACGCACACTTGTCTTTCCTGCGGCTCTAGCCAAGCGATCAGCCTCTCCCAAGATGAACATACCCACGCCACGTCGACGAGCCTCTGCAGCAACCGTTACCCAGTGAAGCGCCGCATATGTCGTTTTATCTGGAGGCTCGGGAGATTCCGAAAGCCATGAGGCATTCATCGCGTGGGCATAAGCCTCATCGCCGTCAGGATTGAGGGCAAACACCCCTATGATGCGTTCATCAGCATCTTTCATTTCGTCATTTTTGTCCGAAAGCGTAACAACATAGGCTGTCTTCCAATCGATAGCACGCATGACACGACGCTCAGAGGGGTACATCTTAGACTTCTTCTCGTCCACGCCCAAAGCAGCCAGCGTCTCATGACCATCGGCTAGTATTTCCTGAAAACGAACGAAGTCATCGTGCACGGCAGGCCGCGTGCGGTAATAACCAAGGAGCGAAGCGCGGCCTTCGAAGGGAGGTAAGTCGTCCACTGAACCCTCATAGGCATCAACCGGTTGATTGGTAGACTCACCACGCTGCGTCACTAACACCATCATAGTCATAATCATCAGCATGCCCACTATGTCAACTGGCAGAACAGGAGTACCTAGCCACACTGCCGAGATGACCGTAGCAGACACAGGCTCAACACAACCAACCAAACCAGCACGCACAGGGCCAGCATCAGTGATACCCTGCAAGTAGAAAAGATAAGCTAAAAACGTGCCAATAACCACCATGGCCACCATAACGCCCGTGAGTTGTGGATTAATGGCCACGGGAATATCCCAGGGCTGAACAAACACCGTAGCTACAACACCGCCCAGTAACATTGCCAAACCGGTAACAATGAAACTACCCCACTTCTCCAATGCCTTACCGGGGATGAGGGTGTAACACGCTAAGGCAAATGCAGAGACAATGCCCCAAAATAACCCCTCAGCCGGAATAGCCAAAACGCCAAAATTGCCCTTGGTTGCAATAAGAAACGTACCCCCGATAGCTAACACCAGGCCCAAAGCCTCACGCGCTTTTGGTAAACGTTTGGCTCGTAGGCATACGTACAGCATGATAACGATAAGTCCGAGACGCTCAAGTACGGTACCAGTACCAGCATTGGTAAATGAAATTGAAGAAAGATAGCTTATCTGCGTAAGCAACACCCCAAAAAGAGCAAATGCTGCAATACGTAACAACGAACGTTTGTCGCGCATGACGGCACGCAGGCTACGCCAGTTCTTAACAAGGCACGCACCAAGGAAGATTGCCGCACCCATCAAAAGCCGTACGCAAGTAATCCACGCTACCGGCACGCCCAGATCACCGGTAAGGAGCTGGGCGCAGGTACCCGAGAAGCCCCAGCAAATACCACCAAGCGCTGCAAAGACAATACCACGCGTTACGTGATTTTTTCGAAGTGACGTTGCACTTGTTTTTGCTGAAGTCATTTAGCACCCCCTTCCTCGCACGCAAAACCATGACCCCGTAAAATAGCACTGCGAATTGTCGCACGGAAGCGCATCCCGGTAAAGAGGTTTTCAGTAGGGTTTTGCATAGATTTGAAGAGGTCGAAGCACCCGTGGCGCAACATTGAAAAGTTACAGCATGCGCTCATAGGCGAGGCGAACCTTCTTACGCCCAAATACATCTTTCATAACAATGGTGCCGCAGTAGGTATATCCATGCTTTTCAAGCATCTTCTGTATAGGAATGTTCTGTGGGTAGACGTCGGCTCGAATGCTTGATCGATCTCCTTTACTTGCGATACGATCAGCAGTTTCTAGAATAAACATACCCACACCACGACGACGCGCCGCATAAGCCACTGCTATCCAATGGATCTCGGCATAAAGCTGTGGTTGCGCATGAGTGTCGGTAAGCCATGCGCCGTCAAGAGTCGAATCGTAATTCTTATCAGGCGAGAACGAAACGGCAAACACGGCTATCGTATGGCCGTGCGCATCCTCAACAACGTGCGTTGTGCCGTTCTGAATGCTATGCATAAGTCGACGCGCCGAAGGGTACTTTTTTCGTCCCTCGTCGATACCAAGCGCAGCAAATGTCTCGTGTCCCTCATCGAGCAGCTTCTGAACTCGATCAAAATCTTCACGCACCGCAACACGACTGGTGTAATAACCCAATACAGAGGCACGACCCGCAAACAAAGGAGGATCATCAAAACTAACCGCATGCAACGCTTCCCCATCTTCCTGAGAAACAGCAGACAACCCCGGCTCGCGTTCTGACACAAGAAAGATCATAACCACAATCATGACACAGCCAGCAATATCCCATACAGAAACAGGTGTTTGCAGCCAGAATAAGGCAAGAAGCATAGCTGACACTGGTTCGACGCAGCAGAGCAAACTGGCTTTCACTGGCCCTGCATCGGAGACGCCCTGCAAATACAGCATATAAGCACCTAAGGTACCCACCAATACGATAGCAACCAACGCCGCCAACGCTCCGCCAGAAAGTTGTACGGGAATGCTCCATGGTTGCACCACAATCGATGCAGCGGACCCGCCAAACAACATGGCAAGACCCGTCACCAACATGGCACCCCATTTCTTTAGCACACGCACGGGCATAAGCGTGTAAAAAGCCAACGCCACCGCTGATATTAACCCCCAGAACAAACCTTCCGCAGGAATAGCAAGCCGACCAACTTCACCTTGCGTAGCAATGAGAATCATGCCGCCCAAAGCGAACGCTAAACCAAGGGCTTCACGCAACCGAGGAAGACGACGTGCTCGCAAGCATACATACAGCATAATAAGCACCAAGCCCACTTGCTCAATAGTGGTACCTACGCCTGCACTGGTGTACTTAATAGCATTCAAATAACTCATCTGCGTCAAGAGCACCCCAAAAAGAGCGAAAAGCGCAATCTGAAAAAGAGAGCGACGATCACGAAATACCGCCACTAAATCTCGCCAATTACGCACCGCCGTCATAAAGAGGAAGAATACCGCAGCGATAACCATGCGCACACAGGTAATCCACGCAGCTGGCGCACCATATTCATTCATAAGTAACTGGGCACAGGTTCCAGAAAAACCCCAGCAAATACCGCCCGCCAGCGCACAAATAATACCCCGCAACAAATGCGGCCTTCCCTCCGAATCAGACACGATGCCCCTTTTCCTTATTAACACAACAATGCGACGCAACGCGTCGCATTGTTTAGTCGTCTTCCGCAGACCCCTACGGTCACTGCGCATTGTCCCATGCATCCCTGCACCAGTAAAGACACATGCTATTACCGCGAAATCTCGTGCGCAGATACGTTAAGACAATATACGCTTCACAAAAGCGCCCGTATAGCTGCCCTCAACCTCAGCAACCTGCTCAGGGGTTCCCTGCGCCACAATAGTACCACCGCGGTCACCGCCCTCGGGTCCCAAATCAATAATGCGATCGGCACATTTAATCACATCCAAATTATGCTCGATAACCAGCACCGTATTACCCGCATCTACCAGGCGCTCCAACACTTCTAGCAGCTGACGTACATCTTCAAAATGCAAGCCAGTAGTGGGTTCGTCGAGAATATAAAACGTCTTACCTGTTTGACGACGCTGCAATTCGCTCGACAGTTTCACTCGCTGCGCCTCACCACCTGAAAGAGTAGTAGCAGGCTGTCCCAAACGAATATATCCCAATCCCACGTCAAAGAGCGTCTGTAGCTTACGTTTGATAGCGGGAATATTCTCGAAGAACGCCAGGGCATCCTCCACCGTCATATCTAATACATCAGAGATATTCTTGCCGCGGTACGTTACCTGCAGCGTCTCTCGATTATAACGCTTACCACCACACACCTCACAAGGCACGTAGATGTCGGGCAGGAAGTGCATCTCAATTTTTATCTGGCCATCGCC
>JAEWYG010000181.1 GCA_023395755.1 Actinomycetes bacterium
ATGCAGTGCTGCCCTCATAGTGAGAACTGCCAAAAAGGGTTCAAACGCAGGCAATCAATTTTACGGTTGCAGTAGCTTTCCTCGCTGTCGGTTTACGAAGAAAGTATAGACGTGCATGTTGCTCGACGATGTTGAATGCACTTGTTGGTGTAAGGGAGTAGGGCGGAGTTGAGCGTACCGACATTGCCTAAAAAAGACTGAGCTGGTCGTTGGAATCATCTTGGATAGGGTTATGCGGCACGCGTTCAATCGAGAGAGGCATCTCCGCACGATTGGCAAGTTGGGCATAGTCACTTCCTAGCCAGCGCCACGCTTCTTGCCCGCTCAGCACCAGGGGCATGCGGTCATGCACGGGGGATACGTTCTCGTTCGGTTCGGTGGTTACTATGGAAAAGTGATTGCCTTCAAAAATACCCGCCAACAACAATAGTGGCGACCCGAGCGCGGTGAAGCGGTACTGCTGTTTGGCCGTGCGGCCCGTCTGAGAGCTGTAGAACGTTTCACTCCGGTGCGGTTCATAAAATCCTCGCGTGGGAACAATGCAGCGCCGCCGTTGAATTGACTCGGCCCACATGCTGTCATCCGACAGAGCCGATTCGATGCGTGCGTTGAATACCACGTTTTTCTGCCAACTAACAGGGTAGCCCCACGACAATTTGGTAGCCTCCAGCTGATTATCCTTGCCGGGCACAATAAGGGGAACAGTGCTGCTAGGAAACGCATCAACAGTTTGCAGGGGCCACTCTGCCCCCGAATTGAATGGCGTACCAAACTCGATGCTGTGTACAACATCAAGTACCTCATCATAGGTGAGCATTGTAAATCTGCCGCACACGGTAACCGCCCTTTCTTTATAACTTTATTGTATGCCAAAAGAACGCGTTCTCCGTTTGTGGAGGGCGAACCCTTTCAATTGCGGGTCAAAGAGGGCGATGCTAACTGAACTATAATAGGGACACTTGCGTCTGTGGCGCAGAGAGGTGAAATCATCATGAAGGGGCGCGTATGGCCGTTAATCGTCAAAAACTCAAACTGCTGTATCTTATGCAGATGCTCATGGAGGAAACGGATGCTGAACGCGGTCTTTCCATGCCTGAAATTATCGCGCGTTTAAGCGAACAGGGAATCAGCGCCGAACGTAAATCTCTCTATCGTGATATCGAGGCGCTCCGTGTGTTTGGGTTAGATATTCGAACCTATCAAAGAGCCCCGGTTGAGTATGCCATCGGTAAGCGCGACTTCGAGTTGAACGAGCTGGTGCTTATGGTCGATGCTGTACAAAGTCTGCGGTTCCTTTCTGAGCGTAAGGCTAACTCGCTCGTGAACAGCATCAAGGGGCTAGCCAGCTCTCCTCAGCGCAAGACCCTCAATCGTCAGCTTCACGTGGAGGGTCGCATTCGTTCGCAAAATGAATCGGTGTTTTCAGCTTTGGACTGCATCAATCAAGCTATTGCCGAAAAGAGAAAGATTAACTTCACCTATTGGGATTACGATGTGAACAAGAACCGCGTTCCGCGCAAGGATGAACGAACTTATTGCGAGACCCCCGTACGCCTAATTTACTCCGAGGGAAACTACTATCTTGCTGCCTACAACGACAAACATGCGGGTATTTCTATCTATCGCATCGACCGTATGGCAAAGACGCGTGTCTCCCACGAGGCGGCTAGTCGTAACGAGATTATCGCGAATTTTGATGTGACGCAGTATGAGAACCGCTCGTTCAGTATGTTCGGGGGCAAGGCGGTGCCCGTGACGTTAATCGTGGACAAAGAGGCCATGAATGCGGTGGTCGACCGTTTCGGGTGCGATGTACGTACGGTCGCTGTTGATGCAGATCATGCACGCGTGAGCGCTATGGTCATGATTAGTCCAACGTTTTACGGGTGGTTAGCGCAATTTGGCAGCAAAATACAAGTGGAGCAGCCCAAGGAACTCATAGATGGTTATCGTGAGCATTTACGTACTATTTTAGAAAAACTAAACTAAATGCCACGTTATCCCGATAAAGGGACAGGTGGTAATTCTAAAGTGCATACAATAATGTTTGAGATAGAGCAGGTAGTGGGGATTGAGAAGAGGAACACCATGAACGAGATTAAGTGCCCCGAATGCGGCACCGTATTTCAAGTTGACGAATCTGGCTTTGCTGACATTGTGAAGCAAGTGCGTGACGGTGAATTTGCCAAGGAGATTCAGCGTCAGGTAGAACTACTGCAGGCCGACAAAAAGCGCGCAGTAGAGTTGGCTATTGCGAAAACGCAAGGTGACTTGCAAAACAGTATTGCAGGTAAAGAAACGGCTATTGCCCAGCTCCAAGCTAAGCTCGAAGCGAAAGAGCGCGAGCTGGAAAACAACGTCCGCCTCGCCAAGGCGGAGCACGAAAGAACGCTGGCAAGCACCCTTGCTCAACGCGAGGCGACCATTGCCGAACTTCAGCAAAAACTCGCTGCTCGTGACAGTGCGTTCGAAACCGAAAAACAACTTGCGGTAACACAAGTAAAAGTGATGGTGGAAAAAGAGCGCGACCAGCTTGCGGCAAAAATAGAGCGTGCCGAGCTTGAAAAAAGCCAGGTTGAAAGTACTCTTAAGGCTGAAATGGCCGAGCGCCTGAAGGCAAAAGACGATCTTCTCGCTTATAAAGATCAGGAGATCGAGCGCTATAAAGACATGAAAGCGCGTCTCTCTACTAAGATGTTGGGCGAGTCTCTCGAGCAGCATTGCGAAATGGAATTCAACAAGATTCGGTCCACGGCATTCCCTAAGGCATACTTTGAAAAGGATAACGACGCCTCGGGGGGAAGCAAGGGTGACTTTATCTTCCGCGAATGCGATGAAGAGGGCAATGAAGTGCTCTCCATTATGTTTGAGATGAAAAACGAGCAAGACGATTCGACTCATCGCCACAAAAACGAAGACTTCCTTAAAAAGCTGCATACCGACCGCACGAAAAAGCAGTGTGAGTACGCGGTACTTGTCTCATTGCTCGAACCCGAAAACGAGCTCTACAACGAGGGTATCGTTGATATGTCGTATCGCTACGAAAAGATGTACGTTATTCGCCCGCAGTTCTTTGTTCCCATCATTAGCATCCTGCGCAATGCTGCGCTCAGCTCGATGAGCTACAAGGCAGAGCTCGCGCTGATGCGTCAGCAAAATGTCGACGTAACGAATTTCGAGAATGAGATGGAAGACTTCAAAGATCGTTTTGGACGCAATTACCGTCTGGCCAGCGAGAAGTTCCAGAAGGCTATTGATGAGATAGATAAAACCATCGATCACCTGATGAAGACAAAGGAAGCGCTCCTGGGGTCGGAGAACAATCTGCGTCTGGCGAACGATAAGGCTGAGGCCCTAAGCATCAAGAAGCTTACTCGTAATAATCCCACGATGAAGGCGAAGTTCGAGGAGCTACAAGTGGAATCGGAGCAAATATAGGTAAAACTGGCATGCGGAGTATAATGCTTCCGAACTATTGATGAGAGGGAGTAGAGCATGACTGCGTTGGCAGAACGGGAAATAGGGCAGCGAACAGACCGGACGGGGTTTTTCCAAGGGCTCGGGTGTTACTTTTTATGGGGCATTATGCCCGTGTACTGGAAGCTGCTCTCGGCTCTTCCTGCCTTTGAGGTGCTTGCTTGGCGCATGGTGTGGTCGTGTGTTGCGGTGGTTTCGCTGTGTGTGCTGGTAAAACGAACGCGCTTTCTCTACCTGTTTCGCGACCCGCGCGCAGTACGCACTTTTCTTATTTCGGGGCTTATTATTACAGCCAACTGGGGAGTATATATTTGGGCAGCTAACAGCGGCCATCTATTGCAGACAAGCATTGGGTATTACTTATGTCCCTTGTGCAGTATTGCGTTGGGAATGATGGTGTTTAAGGAACGGCTTACCTTCATGCAGAAGGTCGCTACTGCTCTGGCGGCGCTTGGTGTGGGATACTTTATTATTGCGAATGGCGGCGATATTTGGATAGCTTTTGCGCTGGCCCTTACCTTTAGTGTTTATGGTGCCGTAAAGAAAAATGGTGCCTATCCGGCCTTGCCGGGCATGGCATTCGAGTCGCTGCTGACCGGTTTTATTGGCGTTGCTGCGCTGGCGGTTGGAGCGATTGCTCCTTGGATTTGGCAGATCGCGCCCGCTACACCCGAGGTTATGGCTGTTACCGACCCGGTGGTGGTCATGGCGCTGCTTGTGGGGTGTGGAGTGCTAACAGCTATTCCTTTGCTACTGTTTTCTGCGGCAGCCAATCGTGTGTCGTTGACCGTGATCGGTTTTATTCAGTATGTTAGTCCGACTATCGCACTAGTGTTAGCTGTTGTGTTCTTCGGCGAGCAATTTACGGTGGCCCATGGCATTTGTTTTGCGCTTATTTGGCTGGGTATTGCGGCCATAGGTGTGGAGGCCGGGTTGGAAGGTAAGAAGAAGAAAGTTCTTCCTTTATCTACTGAACGT
>JAEWYG010000046.1 GCA_023395755.1 Actinomycetes bacterium
GCCAGACGATCGCGCATCTTCGGATGTGAGGAAAGTCCGGGCTCCACAGGGCAAGATGCCAGCTAACGGCTGGGCGGGGCGACCCGATGGAAAGTGCCACAGAAAAGAAAACTCCCCCACAGCCCTCGGGCTGCAGGGGAAAAGCTGAAACGGTGCGGTAAGAGCGCACCAGCGCGTCGGCAACGGCGCGGCTTGGAAAACCCCATCCGGAGCAAGCGCAAATAGGAACGCAACACGGCTGCCCGTCGTACGTTCGGGTTGCGTGCTTGAGGCGTGTGGCGACACACGTTCGAGATAAATGGCCGTTCAACGACAGAACCCGGCTTATCGACCCGCTCGCATTTCATCTCAAAGAACGTCATAATCGCGCATACGTTGCGCGCACAAACAAGGAGCGTTCATGACAAAGCTCGGCATGGTTGGCGGGACAGGACCAGAATCCACCCTGATGTACTATCGCGAGATTGCTGTGCGCTTCCAGAAGCGCCACCCAAACGGGGCTTTCCCCGCTCTCACCATCGAAACCGTGAACATGTACGAGATGCTGGGCTACGCGAAAAGTGGCGATTTTGATGCACTCGAACGTTATCTTGGAGGAGCCGTCCGCAATCTCGAGGCGGCCGGTGCCGAGCTGGTCATCCTTACCGCTAACGTCGCGCACGTCGTATTCGACCGACTGCAACGCAACACCCGCACACCCCTGCTCAGCATCCTCGAACCCACTTGCCAAGAAATCAACAAGCGGTCTCTTGGCAGAATAGCCTTAATCGGAACCGGGTTCACCATGAGTCAGCCTTATTTCAAGGAAGCGTTTTTTGCCCAAGGCATCGAAGCAGTCGTCCCAAATGCCGAGGAGCGTGCGGTTATTGACGATATCATTGCGAGAGAGCTGGAATTCGGCATAGTGAACGAAAGCTCGAAAGCTCTTGTCGATGCCATCATAGATCGTCTCATAGCTGAAGAAGGTGCGCAAGGCGTCGTGCTGGGCTGCACCGAACTACCCCTCATGTACGGAGAAGCCCTCTTACCAGCACCTGTTTTTGACACGATGCAGCTTCATATCGAAAGCATCGTTGACCGCATGCTTGAGGAAAGTCGGGAAGGCTAAACCACGCGTTTTCATATCGGCGTATCCGCCCGTTCGGCTTTTTGTGAAGCTCTTTGTCACGCCGCAGCAAACCATCGGCCTAATAAGGAGTAACGGGTGCAAGGGGCGCACCTAAATGGCAATTCACCAACCCTCTTTTACCAACAAGCGTCCCGCCAACGCAGGGGATACTGTCATAAAACATCAGCCATCGCATCCACTTCGCCGCGCTCTCAACGAGGGTTATCTCTTAACCTGGAAATAAGGTATAGGCGCGTCCTTGGGCAATATCATGGGGATGAATGGTCATACCAAAGGTGCGCTGCAACGCACCCAACGCCAGCACTTCATCGACCGTTCCATCTGCGGCAACACTCCCCCGATCCATGACCATCAGGCGATCTGAGTAGCGCAGCGCCAAATCGAGATCGTGGATAACCATGACCACGGTCTTTCCTTCTTCCTCATTAAGCGCACAAATCAACTCCATCACCTCATGACAAGCGCGTATGTCTAAATAGGTAGTGGGTTCGTCCAGCATAATAAGACGCGTATCTTGCGCAAGTGTCATGGCAATAAAAGCACGCTGACGCTCGCCACCCGAAAGCCGTCTCAAATCGCTGTTGCGAAAGCGTGCAATACCCGTACGCTCGAGAGCGTATTCCACCCGATCTCGATCTTCACCACTCAGTCTACCCTGATGGGCAAGGTGCGGATAACGACCGCAGGCTACCAAGGCCGCCACCGTCATAGCCGGGGGACGACCCGCCTGAGCAAGCACGGCTACCCGCCGAGCCCGTTCTTTAGTACGCAAGGCAAGCGTCGGAGAGCCGTCCACCCACGCCTCTCCCTCGCTCGGCCGCAACAGACCATCGAGCAACTTCACCATCGTAGACTTCCCGCACCCATTGGGACCCACGATGCTCGTTACAGCACCGTGCGGAAAAGCGGCCGAAAGACCCTGGATAAAGGGATCTTTGGTATACGAGAATGACACACCGCGCAGTTCGGCGGCAGGTAAGGCAATAGGTAAGGCAGCTACCAAGTTGCACGCTTGCTCGTTCGCCGTCAAACTCGGAACCTCACTCGATACGACAGGATGAAGCACACGGACACGCACGGTATCTGATTTAATCAAGACTGTTTCTCCTGTTCTTCAGAATAAGATAGATGAAGAACGGGCCACCCAAAAATGCCATAAGGATACCAACCGGCACCTCGTAAGGAGCAAATAACACGCGCGAAAGTAGATCGCACACCACAACGAATGCCGCGCCCACCACCGCAGAAAGAGGTAAAACAAAACGGTTGTCGTGGCCGACAAAGAAACGCACTAGATGCGGAATAATAAGTCCCACGAATCCTAAGAGACCCGCAAAGCTTACGGCTGCACCTGCAAGCACCGCAGAAAGCCCCAGTAAGCTCAGACGACAGGCACCCACATGAAGACCAAGCGCATGGGCTGTCTCGTCTCCTAACGCCATAATGTTCAGACGACCAGCCGCCAAGAGTGCCGCAGCTAATCCTCCTGCGATATAAACTGCTGGCCAGAGCAAGTTGTCAAGCAACACACCCGAAAGACCACCCACCAAAAACGACGACGACCCAATATAGGCATCGGGATTTACGATAAGAATAGCGTTCATACCTGCGCCAAACACTGTGGTTATAGCAATACCAGCCAGCACCACGGTAAGTCTTGATGTATTAGCTCCCAGCGAAATACCAAAAATGATAAGAGCGGTAACCAGTGCGCCCACGAACGCCGCTAAGGGTGACAGCCAAAGCACACTGGGAAACACGCTGGCAGCAATAAGCACAAACAGCCCCGCACCCGAGTTAATGCCAATAATGTTGGGGCTGGCAAGAGGGTTATCCAATACCGCCTGTATGATAGCACCCGCCACAGCAAGCGCTGCACCAGCGAGCAGCGCTGCAAGCACCCGTGGCAAACGAACGTTCACCAAGATACTTTTCGCTGCAGCGGAAACATCACCTCCGGTCGCCCAAGCTACCAAATCGCCTAGGCTTACCGATGATGACCCCACCAAGAATGCCGCTGCGGTCACCCCCAAAAGCACCACAAGAGAAACCAGTACGACCAACGTTTTGCGCACTTCTACCAAGCCCTAAGCGTACAGGTCGTCGAACAGTGTGCGATAACTTTCGGCCCATTGATTATTGGGTTTGTATAAAAACAGCTCTTTCGACAAAGTGAGGTAATTACCGCTCTGCACCGCCGTAAGCGTTGACCAGGCAGGATTCGCCGCCGTAGCTGCTTCGAGATTTTTCAATGCCGCCGCATCGTCGTTACCCATAGGTACGACAAAGATGAAGTCAGGGTTCATCTCGATAATGGATTCGAGACTGAAGTCTTTCAATAGGCTTTTATTCTCGTCAGCTAGATTCTTTACGCCCAGTTCTGCCAACATAGCCCCCGTCATAGATGACGAGGATTGCACGCGTGTACCTCCCGAATAGGTGGTCATAAGAAGCGCTGTGGGTGCCTTATCCGCGGGAACCTTCGCCTTCACCGCCTCGATCTCATCGGCAACCGTTTGGCCATTTTGTTGGTACAAATCATCGCGACCCGTAATATCGCAGCACGTGCGCAACATGCGCATATAATCAGGAAAGGTGGTTACTTCAAAATAGGCAACAGGAATTCCCGAAGCGTCCAGCGCTGCTTTCAGATCGGTTTGACTTGAGTTACCCCCACGTCCACCCGTGCCGCCAGTCATAATAACAAAATCCGGCTCCAGAGCAATGATGGCTTCCAGGTTGGGGTTGGAAAAATCGCCCACCTTCTGCACATTTTTAGACTGCATATCGTAGCTGTCAAACGCATCATCAGAAGCGCCCACCAGGGTGCCACCTGCCAGTTCCCACGTGTTAGCAAAGCTTCCCATGCAAGCCACTACACGATCGTGCGTGGTAACCTTTACCTCATTGCCCATATCATCGGTAAACGTAGCACCTGTCGCTTGTTGCGTGGCCGCATCTTCCGAGGCTGCCTTCTGCCCGGTTCCCTGCTCGGACTTCGCGCATCCTACACCCATAAACAACATCGAAGCGGCAAGTATGCCCGAACATCCCAGCGCAAACCCACGCTTCAATAACGTCAATCTCATCAGTTTATCCTTTCAATATACCGGTTAGCACAAGTGAAAATTAAGCCAAGGGAACGGTGAGTTGTTGGCTGTGAGCGCAGTAGTCGTCCTGAGCCAAGATATCCCCGTCGTGATAGTAGGCGGCGCGAGCGCGACACCCCCCGCACCCCTGAGCGTAGTCGCAATTGCCGCATGCACCGGAATAGTCTTTAGTGCGTAGCGTCTCAAACACGGGGCTCGTACGCCATATCTCGTCAAATGGAGTCTTCCGCACGTCGCCGGCCTCTTCGGTCATGTAAGCACAGGGGCGAACCAGACCCTCTGATCCGATGACGCAATACGTCAGCCCCGCCAAGCAACCCCGCTCAAAGCGCGTATCAACACCCAGCTGCTGGGCGATGCGAGTAAACTGAGGAGCACACGTGGGCTTTACATCAATGGAAACTTCGGCCGACTTGCGCATAATATCTTGCAGGAGACGCTCGTTTTCAACCACCCTTAAGCTGGTTTCTTCAATATATTTGCCACGCCCAACCGGAATGAGAAAGAAGATATAGTGCGCCATTGCACCTATACTTTCAGCAAAGTCGGTAATGGCGCAAATTTCATCCCTGTTCCAGTCCACAACCGTCGTATGTAGCTGGAACGGGAGTCCCGCCTGTTTGCAGGCCTCAATACCCTGCATGGTTAACTCAAAAGCCCGAGGGAGCCCACGGAACTCATCATGCTTAGCCGCATCGAGGCTGTCTACACTAATACCCATAGCACACGCCCCGCTTGCCTTAAGACGACGGGCGACCTCGGGGGTAATAAGGGTGCCATTCGAACCAAACACAGGACGCAGCCCCCGACTGGCCGCATGCGCCACTAAGTCGTAGATATCCGGACGCATAAGCGGCTCTCCACCCGAGAAGATCATGATCTTAAAACCCGCGCGTGCGATCTCGTCGATCATCTTCATGCCCTCAGCTGTCGTAAGCTCCTGGTCGGTAGCTTCCTCGGCATCTTGGTAGCAGTGCGCACACTTCAGATTACATTGATTCGTTGTCATCCACGATACAATCATGCACGTGTCCTTTCATAGATTGTCAGCACGCTAAAAAGCGACACCATCTTAGGTCAGGCAAAACAATGAGAAGTAAATGATGGACGGACGCAGCACCGGGGAGGGAGGAGCGGTGCTGCGTCAGTCCTGCAAAAGAGGTTCCGACTAATCAGCCGGATCGGGCTTTGCGCGATAAGCAGCCACAATAGCCTCAAGATAATCAAACACCGACTGACGCAGCTCATCAAACGAACCGTCTGTACCGTGGGGAGCGATATTCTCCATAAGAATGAAGTTACGCGCAGATGCGGGAGTCTCTTGGCTTTCCTCAAGAGCAATATAGCGCTTCGCTAGATCGCGGTTGCGGGAGCCATCCACCGGTTCACGTAAGGGCATAAGTCGGATGGTATCAGCAATAAGCTCATGCCACTTCGAAACCGATTCACCACGGGCCGCACGATCGGCAGCCTCGCCCTCATCGGCAGCATCGTCGCAAATACAGGTAAGCCGCCAGAAAAACTGACTCTCACCTTGGCAGCGTTCGACTGTGCTTGCGAGACTTTCCCAGTCGGGAGCACCCGTACCCGCCAGATCATGTACGGCTCGCAGTGTAGTCATGCGCTTAAACAGCTGCTGAAAGCGATCTTCGATAGCATCCATCTGTCCATTAGCGAGCTTTTGTAAAGCGGAATATTCGTCGAAAAGGCCTGCATCGGATTTGATCTGGGCCAAAGAAAGCCCCAGGTACTTCAAGGTCATAATGCGATACAGATCTTTCACGTTGGCATCCGTGTAAAGACGCTGGTTTTGAGGGCCCTTTGCCGAGGGCGACAATAAGCCCTGCTGGTCGTAGTATTGGATCGTGCGCACGGTCACCCCGACGCGCCGAGCCAACTCTCCTACCGTCAAGTATCGTTGGTCGGTCATACCCATCTCCTTGCGCGGCCCTTGCGTTCCCTCAACGCGGGCGGCTTCTCGTCTAGCACCGAGTAGATTGCTCGGTGCAACGCGAGCATACGCGATGACGTTACGTCATCGTCAACGAAGATACGACGTCCTCCAGAAAATCACGACAAACTCGCGGGTATTCCCCTACTTTAAACCCTCAAAGACGTGGCAGGCTACTAATCCACTCCGCAACACATTCTTCGCTTGCTTCCACCGCAATCCGCTTACGCCGCGCAGTCACGCCGCTCACTACCGACACAGCACTCTTTGCCACACCAAGTGCCACGGCTACCGTTTTACATACCGCCTTATTAGCCTTACCGCCATCAGGCGGGGCTGTTACGCGTACGCATACCTCGTCGGAGCCACTCCCGTCAGCACGCACCCCCATAACCTCGTCACGCCCCGATCGGGGCGTGACATGAACAGCTATGATGACTGGTTTACCCAAGACAGAACTACGTAAGAGTTCTCAACCTAGTCGATTTCTTCAAACTCGAAATCGTCATCGGCATCACCAAACCCAGAAAAATCCTTCTCCACTCGAGATGGCGTGGGTGTGGCGGGAGCTACCGACACCGCATTTGTCTGAGGCATAGCATAGGCAGCAGAAGCATCCAAGTTAATAGGGGTTTGAGCTGGGGAGGTGACAACGCGTGCCGTCGAGTTGGATGTTTCCAAGAAACCAGTGCGAGCATGCGCGCTTACCGGCAGGGCTCCAACAGGGGCACTACCGCCGATGTCGGCCAATTTACGCGTAGCATCTGTAATAAAATCGGTAAGCAAATCCTGATACTCTTCCCGAGAGTCCTCACGGTCGTCCTCGAGTTTTTTAATGGCGTCAAGCACCTTCTGCTTCTCGGCTTCGGCTTTATCAACAATACGTTTCGCCTCTTCATCGGCCTCTTTGATAGTGTTAGCCGCGGTAGCGTTGGCGTTCGAAATAATTTCGTCGGCAGAACGCTGGGCAATGATAAGCGCCTGAGCAATGGCGTTGTCATCGGCCTTCTTCGCCTCAAGCTGACGTTCTAGGTCGGCAATGAGAGCATCTTTGGCAGAAAGAGCCTCTTCATTGATTGTGCTGACGGGAGCCTCAACGTCTTCAATACGAGCAGGCGTGTCGAAGCCAGCAAACGAAGAGCCGTCGTACTGACGCTCCATCTGGTCAAGCTGTGCATTCAGCCCATCGATTTCATCAGCGACATGCTCAAGGAACACGTCCACTTCATCAACGTCGTAACCCTTACGATCGATGGAAAAACTTTGATTGTGGATCTCAGCCGAGGTGATAGCCATCTGTCATCCCTTCGTCTTGTTCGCTTGCGAATCCGATTATGCGCATTAAAACAAGTTTAACAGTAAACGTACTCCAAATTGTAATACAAGCAGGGCGATGATGGGGGTAACGTCCACCATACCTCCAAGCGGGGGAATCAACTTTCTAAAAATATTCAGGTAAGGATCACATACTTTTCCCAGCACGCGATAGATATCGCCTAAAAGACCACGTTCGTGAGGAAACCACGACATCATGATATACACAAAGATAACCATACTGTACACGTCGGCAATTGACGCAATAAGAAATTTAATGTTTAGCACTGACCAAGCTCCTTAGACCGGCAAACAGCAGCTGTCACGCCAGCATCGATCGAGCGAGCAAAACCCGCCTCATCCATGGCTGCCAACGCAGCCAACGTCGAACCACCCGGACTACATACGGCAATACGTGTAGCCTGCGCATCCTGGCCCGCTTCCTGCATAAGCAACGCCGTTCCATGCACGGTTTGCTGGGCAAGCGCTTCCGCCAAATCCGCATTAAGGCCCTGGGCCACACCACCATCACGCAACGCTTCAATTAGTGCCGCAACATAAGCAGGGCCAGAACCACTCACCGCGCCAGTCGCGTCCATGGCGTCCTCATCAATAATGTACGCCTTTCCCAAACAGCCAAACAGGTTACGCACCAGAGAAACATCGCTTTCACTGGCGTGAGTACCCGCGGTAACCGTCGTGGCTCCAGCACCCACCAACAAAGGGGTGTTCGGCATAGTACGTACTAAACGCGCACCAATGGGCAGCACCTCTTCTAGGCGCTGAGTGCTCAGACCCGCCGCTATTGACACAAACAACGGACCATTACCACCGCCTTCATAGGCAGGCAACGCAGCAATCTTTTCTAACACGCCCATCATTACCTGGGGCTTAACTGCAAGTATTACGATATCTGCGCCGTCAATCTCGCACGCATCAACTACACAGGAAACGCCATAGCGATCTTTCAAGTAACTGCGACGGCTAATCTCTTGGTCAAATTGACCATAGGTGTAGGTCCGCTCACTTCCACTACGATCGCGGAATACAAGAAACGTACGATCGCCATAAACATTCGCTCGGTCACTCCAGAGGCTTTGTGTCGTC
>JAEWYG010000062.1 GCA_023395755.1 Actinomycetes bacterium
TTCGTCGCCAGCCACTGGAACACTGTTCAGACCAAGAATCTCGACCGGATCAGCCGGGAATGCAGCATCAACATGCTTACCGCGCGGATCAACTAAAGCGCGAACGCGTCCATAAGAGGTGCCAGCCACCACGATGTCACCTGGATGCATGGTACCACGATGCACAAGTACGGTAGCGACCGGACCCCGGCCCTTATCTAAGTTCGCCTCAATAACAAAACCTGAAGCTTCAGCGTTGGGATTTGCTCTCAGTTCCAGCACATCGGCCTGCAAGATAATAGTTTCCAGCACGTCGTCGATATGCAAGCGCTGCTTGGCAGACACTTCGACAAACATGTTTGAGCCACCCCACTCCTCAGGGATAATGCCATACTCCGTAAGCTCCTGACGCACACGATCGGGATTCGCGCCGGGCTTGTCAATCTTATTCACCGCCACTACAACAGGCACGTTAGCAGCCTTCGCGTGGTTGATAGCCTCAACGGTTTGCGGCATAACGCCGTCGTCGGCAGCCACAACCAGCACGATAACGTCAGTAACCTGAGCACCACGAGCACGCATGGCTGTAAACGCCTCGTGGCCCGGCGTATCAATAAACGTAATCTGTTTGCCATCAATTTCTACAACCGAAGCGCCAATGTGCTGCGTGATACCACCGGCTTCACCTGCCGCCACGCCGGTATCGCGGATAGCGTCAAGTAGCGATGTCTTTCCGTGGTCAACATGTCCCATTACGGTAACCACCGGAGGACGCGGCTCAAGTTCGGCGTCGCTGTCGTGATAGACAACCGCATACTCCTCTTCAGGAGAGACAACGCGCACCTTGCGTCCCATATCGTCGGCGATAAGCTCCACCAAGTCGTCTCCCATAGATTGCGTCAACGTAAGTACCTGTCCTAACAGGAACAGACGTTTGATAACATCATTAGGCTGTACGCCAATAAGTTCGGCAAACTTAGCGACAGTGGCACCCTGTGGTATCTCAACCACCGAATCGTCCAAAACAAGTGAGGGATCGAGACCCTTCTCGATAGCCTCAAGCTCCATGCGTTCACGCGTCTCAGCCTCACGCTTCTCTTTACGCTTTTTGCGGCGTCCTTCACCTTCGCCAGAACTTGCAGCAGCCACAGCTGCACGAGCTTCGGCTAACACCTTGTCGCGTTGAAGTTTCTCGGCCTGAACAGCCATCTGAGCGTAACGATCTTCAGTGGGAACCTGCTGGGCTTCGAGCTCGGGAACAATTTGCTCCTTGCGACCACCCTTCTTGCCTCCCTTGCGTCCAGAGTCCTTCGGTGTTGCAGCACGCTGAGAACCAGCAGATCCAGCCTGCTTCTTCTGCTCTTCAATACGCTGCTTTTCTGCCTCAATCTGAGAAAGCAGCGAGTCGAAGCCAGACGCCTTCTTCGCACCGACGACCGGAGCAGGTTTGCGTTCAGGTACGGCAGTGGGCACGGGGGCACCCTTCTGCTTTCTACCATTACGCTGACGCAGAGCCTCTTCTACCGCCTGCTTCTTTGCTACTTCTGCAGCCATCTTGGAAGCACGAGCACGAGCACGAGCTTCCGCTGCCTCTCGAGCAACGCGCTCCTTCTCACTCTCAATCTGGCTAGCAAGCCCTTGGAACGGGGACGGCGCAGAAGTTTTCTTCGACTGTTCTTCACCAGCAGGCTCGAGCGAACCCTCTTCTTCCTCGGACTCACGACGAGCACGCTCAGCTTCACGGGCAGCACGCTCCTGCTCCACAGCCTCACGGCGAGCACGTTCTTCATCGACACGCTTCTGCTCGGCCTCTTCCTGTTCGCGCGCAAATTCAGCAGCTTCAGCAGCTTCTAGCTGACCAGCACGCTGCTTGATCTCTGGTGCTAAGTTCTTGCGAATTTTCTCCACGTAGGCATCAGCAAGCATGCTCGCGTGACTCTTCGCGGGTATTTTCATCTCAATTAACTTGTCGAGTAAATCTTTGCTCGACATCTCGAATTCCTTCGCCAACTCATGTACGCGCATGCTGGCCATATGATTCTCCTCTTCCCTTACGCCTCGCGCAGCGCCGAAGACACCTCGGCTGCGATTCGTTCCAATTCGTCGTGGTCGATCTTTGTCTTCAGCGCCCGTTCAAGCTTTTTGGTCTTGCATGCGGTGGCAAAG
Source organism: Actinomycetes bacterium (assembly GCA_023395755.1). GTDB lineage: Bacteria > Actinomycetota > Coriobacteriia > Coriobacteriales > Eggerthellaceae > Gordonibacter. The sequence goes on from JAEWYG010000062.1 coordinate 2,146, forward strand.
CACGCCTCCGAGCATACGTACGCTCCGCGTCCCGGCGCACGACCGGTCGCATCGAAGGTCACGCCACCCTGCGGACGGCGCACGATACGGTGCAGGCTTGCTTTGCCAGACTGCTTCCCGCATGCGATACAACTACGCTGTCGTTTAATGGTTTCGGTGACCGTCGTCATTTCGATTAAGCCTCTCGAATCTCTTCTATTCTCCGTCGAGGTCGGCATGAACGCCGCAATAACGACCACCCGGGCGGGCGTGGTTACGGCAGCGGGTACCGTCCTCGCTGGTGTAGATACACAACCCCGCTTCGTCGTCGCCATCCTCGTCGATAAGCATATTGCCCGTGTCCTCAAGAGGCTCGCCGGTAAACGACGCGCTCTTAATATCAATATGCCAACCCGTCAAACGTGCGGCAAGGCGAGCATTTTGACCTTCTTTGCCAATTGCCAAGGATAACTGATCATCGGGCACAATAACGGTAGCATAATGATTATCGTTGTCGATGATTACACGAGTGACCTTAGCCGGAGACAGTGCATTAGCCACATAGGTTGCCGCATCGTCATTCCACTGAATAACATCAACACGCTCATTGCGCAGTTCCTCAACCACCATGCGTACACGGCTACCCTTAGGACCAACACAAGCGCCAACCGGGTCAAGATTCGTCTCGCGCGAAGAAACCGCAATCTTCGAACGTGCACCCGGCTCACGCGCGATGGACTTAATCTCCACCATGCCATCATAGATCTCTGGCACCTCAATTTCAAAGAGGCGACGAATGAGGTCAGGATGTGTACGTGAAACTACGATAGGCGGACGCGCCTGCTCACCACGCATCTTGGGCGCGTCGGAATTAGGATCGCGCACCTCGATAATAAGCAACTTAAGACGTTGGTTATGACGATAGTGTTCGTTGGAGGGACGTTCGTTGCGTTCGTTAGGATTACGTTTTTGGTCGTAATGTGGCAGTTCAGCTTCTACCCCATCGCGAATTTTGATGATAGTAAAATCGGGGGTACCCTGCAACACCGTACCCGTCACCAGATCCCCTACACGACCCGAAAATTCCTCGAAGATAGACTGGCGGCCAGCCTCGCGCACGATAGACGCTATAACGCCCTTAGCGTTCTGAGCAGCAATACGACTCACGTCGGCCGGAGTCACATCACGCTCTTCAAATTCGCTATACTCGCCTGTTTCCTCATCAGGTTCGCCCACCGGCACCAGTTCATATACATAGATATGACCCGTCTGACGATCGATAGTTACACGCGCATCCCACTCAAGATCAAGGATGTGCTGGTAGCTCTTCGCCAGTGATGCCTCAAGGCGCTCGATGAGGTAGAACTCGTCGATTTTTCGCTCGTGGGCCAGCGCCTGCAAGGCCTCGATTAGTTCTGAAGTTGCCACGTTTGAAGTCCTTTCCTCTGAAGCTCTCTCACGAGTTGAAATCGACAACGCCCTTGAGATGGGCATGTTTAATGGTAGAAAAAGGTATACACACGGCTCGACCGTCTACGTCAAGTTCGAGTACTTCCTCCCCTACAGCAACAATTACGCCAGTAAAAGCACTGCGCCCTTCGAGTGGCGCCGACGTCTTTACCACCGCCGTACCACCCACAAACTGCGCAAAGTGCTCAGGTGTGCGCAACGGTCGATCAATGCCAGGAGAAGACACCTCTAAGGTGTAAGCACCAGGGAAAGGATCAAGATCGTCCATAACGTCATTGATCCATGCTTGAGCCGAAGAGAGTTCATCAAAGCTCACGCCATCGGGTGTGTCTATATACACGCGGATAGTTGGAGCTTTCTTTGCACCCACAACCTCAACGGTTACCACTTCAATACCTTCTACGGCCGCCCGAGGCGAAAGCGCATCAAGCAGCTGCTGTTCCTTTTTGCCGAGCACGCTCGTCTCCCTCCTTACTGGCACACATCCATACGACCGTGATGCACGTAAGACCGTCGAAACCTTCCTTGATATAGAAGACTTCCGACCCCTTACAAACAAAGAAAGCGGGAACAAGCCCACTTTCTCACGTTTCGAAAGTATGGTGCGCATATACAACCAACCTACTTATGCGCATTGCATAAATGTTTATACCATATCCTGAGCCTGTTGCCTAGTGAGTCCACCAGACCTGTCGCAATCTCACCACATTTGCAGCGAAGGATTTGAAGTAAGGTTGCAATAAGAATTTGCAGAGCAAAGGGCAGCCCTTCACTACACTACCTTTCCAGGGGGATGGCCATACGCACTATAGCTCTATTCTCGGCGATGTCGGCAAACAACTCGCCATCATGACGCTCTACCACCTGACGCATAAGCGACAAACCTAATCCGTGGCGATGAGCATCAGGCTTGGTTGTCGACCCAAACGCAGCGTTACATAACGCAGCATTCTCACAGCGAACAACCAGCACACTGCCCTCAAGACGCATGACGAAGGTAATGAAGGGTTCCCTGTGAGCATTCTCCTCTTGCACACGGACGCATGCTTCGGCAGCGTTTGACAGTAGATTCGACAGCAGCACCACTAGCTCAGTACTGCGTATTCCTAAACTTTCGGGCACCCTCACTTCACAATCCACGCGCACACCCGCTGCTCGAGCGGGTGTTAAATATGCCGCCATAACTGCGTTTACCACGATATTCTTGGTATAAAGCAAAGGAGACTGGGCATCTTGAGTTTCTGCGAGTTCATCAAGATAAGAGGCACATTCACTCCATTCCTGCCGGTCTGCAAACTGCTTGAGCACTCCGACATGATGCCGTAAATCGTGCTGAGCAGAGCGTACCGACTGCTCTCCTTGACGCATATGCACAAGACTCTCTTCCGCGGAACGAACCTGCACTTCCAAATCGTGCACCTGAGCCTGCGCTGTACGTAAACGACGTATACGCCTTGCAAGCATCCAGCCAAACACGCCCACCAGTAATAACCCCGCATACTCATGTTGCCACAGCCCGTAAAGCGGCTCGTAAGCGTTATTGTCTAACACGTTTGCCAATAGAGCAACGCCCAACAGTGCGCAACCTAGCAGGATGGGGCGAGCTTCGGCGTTTTGACGCCATATGGCCAGCGCCGCACAGGCAGCAAACAACGCCCAACACAGTATGCGCGCGAACGTTTGAAACAAACCGTAAAGCCCCGTGAGATCGGGAAACAACGGGATAACAAGAGCAACCCAGCCAAAGCAAATAAACGGCAAGACCCAAAATGCCTGCGAAGCAATGCGTACAGGACGCCACAGCGAACTTATCCATGGAGCACCTACAGCCCGAGCTGCTACGCTCACCGAACCCACCAGCACACTCATCCACGCTGCATCTTCAAGAGCATACCACCACGGGCCCGAGAACCCAAAACGCCACGCAAGCCCATGCATCCCCGCTACAGAAAACGCTACGCACACAATGCCGAAATCGCGCACAAGCGCATCGCCCTCTTGGCGACGCCACACCGACAGAGCTAACACAGCGGCAGTAAGCGGAATCAATACGAGGATACACGTGGCCAAGGTGTTGACCAATTGCACATCAGCCACAGCATCCATCGTTCCAAGCACTGGTGGGTACGTAAGCCCACTATAATAGTAAGCATCGTTGCGCACTTCCAGCACAAGTGACGTATCGCCATCCACGATTAAGCCCACTTCAGGTCTGTCACCACTCTGCGCCACCGCGTTACCATCTACATAGAGAATATAGTCACCAAATATTTCAGGAAGCAGTAAAACCGCCGCACATTGCTGCGCACCCTCATAATGCAGTGTTAATTGATAGCTAGCCCAACCAAAAGGCTGCGAGCCGCCTGGTGCGAACGAAAAATCTGAATACTGACCAATAAATGTTTCGGTTGGATCAGACCCATCGACCGAAAGCATCCATCCATCCACCAGCGACAAAGGACGCGTTAAGTCGGCATCGTTCAATAAAAGTGAGCCTGCTTCGCCATAAGGCGGCGAAGCAATATATTTGTTATCATAGTAATAAGTGAGAGTAAACAAACAAACAACCGGCCAAAAGAAAAGTCACTAAGACAGGCGAAAGTAAGCGAATAATGGCACGGAATGACACACCTCTCCCCTTTCGCGACGATGGGAACAATTTGCTGCATCTTACCAGAAAAACGACCACTATCGCCGTTCGTGCCGGATACGCATTTAGCCTAGTTGCCCTGTTCACAGCATTTTTGCCGCCGTTTGCCTGGGCTGAAAACACTCCCGAGGAACGCAGTTCCACTTTACTTGAACAAACTAATGCTCGCCTCATAAATGGCGAACAAACCACCGAGCCCAATGAGAAAGATCCCTCCTCTAAACCTTTACCGCGCGGAGAGATAGCAAAGGTTACGCCAGGAAGCACTGTTATTTTCATCCTGTATTTACCTATGCTACCCATCATCGACAAGGATGGATGGTATTGCGGTGATAATCTTGAGTCTTTACGCCTCGAGCGTGCCTACGCCGACAATCCGAATAATTGGAGTGAGTATGCCCTAATCAAATGGGACAACAATTCTAACTATTATTACGCCATAGACCCTCTATCAGAAAGCGGGTTCAACCAAGATATCTATATTCCACCTCCGTACTACAACAATTTCTGCACGGTCATATGTAACGAGCCTATGGACTCCTACCGCGACTTTTTTCTGCGTGTCACCGCAGTAACAACGAGCGAAGAGACTAAAGAAGAAAAAACCTACGGACCCGTTTCCTTCATCTTCCCGGACTCCATGAAACCAGCACCCGACGACAAACCCACCACAAAACCAAGCGATCCAGACGATGGCAGTTCTGGGGGGAAACCGCGGTAACGTATCGCCCGGCGAAAGCGAACGAGTTGACCCGAGTAGCACACCAGCCGACTTACTACCGGACATTGAAAAAGCGCAGGCTGCCGAATCTGGCACATCAGAATCTGTTGTCACACCAGGCGTCGAACACGAGCCTACCAACGAAGAAAAAGCTCTTGAAGTCATGCCGCTTTCAAGCAGGAGCGAAATCCCCACAAAGGTGAACACTGAAACTTTAAATGAGTACCCAACCGAGCCAGCAAATCGAATTCCTGGCTTTCTCCAAGCTATCGGTGCCACAATGATGGTCGCAATTGCAACCATCATTGTGTTCGCCTTCCGTAAACGTCTCGCTAAGCTCCTTAAGTAAGCTCCCTCCTTAAGGAGCTTACTTAATGGTCATTTATGCTTCTATTTTCCCGCTTTAACCAATTCTTCCGCCATCTCACGCAGTTTGAACTTTTGCACCTTCATGGAAGGAGTCATAGGGAAATCATCCACAAAGAACACGCGCTTAGGCACTTTATAACGCGCAATACGCGGGATGGCAAAGGCGCGCACGTCCTCTTCAGTCATATTCTCATAACCTGGTCGTACGCGAATAAATGCGCCCACCAACTCCCCAAGCTTCTTATCGGGTATGCCCACAACCTGCACATCCAACACGCCCGGCATGGTTAACAGGAAGTTCTCTATCTCAAGCGGATAGACATTCTCTCCGCCACGGATAATCATGTCTTTAATGCGTCCGGTCACGCGGTAGTATCCATCCGCGTCCACCGTGCCCAGATCGCCAGAATGAAGGTAACCGTCTGCATCGATGGCACGCGCCGTCTCCTCGGGCATTTTATAGTAGCCCTTCATAACATTGTATCCCTTACAGCACAGCTCTCCCGGCTCGCCTATCGCGCAAATGTGTCCATCTGTAGGGTCGATCACGCGCACATCCACCGGCGGGTGTTTACGCCCTACTGTTTCGCACTTATGCTCGATATCATCATCAGCGCTGGTCTGTGTAAACACAGGGCTGGTTTCGGTTAATCCATAGCAGATGGTAATCTCACGCAAATTCATCTTATCCATAACTTCACGCATAGTTTCAGGAGGACAGGGGCTTCCCGCCATAATGCCCGTACGAAGGCTGGACAAGTCAAACAAGTTGAAATCGGGATGATTTAACTCGGCAATAAACATGGTAGGCACTCCATAGACTGCCGTACCGCGCTCCTTATGAATAGCTTGCAACACCAAACCTGCATCAAAGTCTTCTACGATAATCATAGTGGAGCGATGCGTAAGGTTTGCCATAACTCCCAGCACACAACCGAAGCAATGAAAAAACGGTACCGGCAGGGTTACGCGATCTTCAGGACCGAGCTTCTGCCCCTCACCAATATAAAAACCGTTGTTCAAAATATTGCGATGGGTAAGCATAACACCCTTAGGGAAACCCGTGGTACCCGATGTGTACTGCATCATAACCACATCGTTGTTATCAAAATGCGTCTCAGCCTCCACCAGGGCGCTCTCGGGTACATGGCTTCCCAGCAAAATAAGCTCGGGTACGCTATAACAACCGCGATGCTTTTCCGGGCCCATATAAATAATATTCTGAAGATGCGGATAGTTCTTTGTCTCCAAATGACCTCGCTGCTGCGTGAGCGTTTCGGGTACCAAATCGCGAATGATCTGAAGATAGTCCACATCGCGGTAAGCATCAATCACACAAAGCGCCTTCATATCAGATTGCTTCAACACATAATCTAACTCATGGCTCTTATAAACCGGGTTGACCGTAACCATAACCACGCCAATTTTGGCAGTAGCATACATAAACGTGAGCCAGTCGGGAATATTGCGCGCCCATACACCCAGGTGATCACCCGGACGCATACCAATAGCCAACAAACCACGCGCAAGATTGTCGGTACGCTCATCAAAATCTTTATAGGTCCAGCGCAAAGCACGATCGGGATACACCACAAACTCATGATCGGGGTTTATTGCCACCTGATCACGCAAATATGCGCCAATTGTCTTCTCTGAGTGCAGCGGGTAGTGATGATCACCCGGAATGGGAGTATTTTCTTCCTGCATGAAAGCCTCCTTACATCGGGGTGTACACGACAGCCAAAAACTTGGCATTCTGACCATCATGCGCGCGCACTTGATGCGGCACGATGGAGTCGTAGTAGATGCTTTCACCGGGGTGCAACACATAAACATCTTTGCCGTACTCGATTTCGATCGAGCCTTCTATGCCATAAAGCCATTCCTCCCCTTCATGCCCAACCAACTCATGATCGGTCTCTCCCGAAGGAGTTACCGTAATAATGAACGGGTCCATGTGACGCGAGGGGCGCCCCGCCGCAAGACTGAAATAGCTCAAATCACCAGCATCACTCGCTGTCTCAAGCGATTTGAGACGAGTAACTTCTTCCATTTGATCGCTGTCGATATAGGCAGGTCCCAAATTCTCATCGTCGTCCATAAGGGTTCCCAAGCGCACGCCCAAAGCACGCGTAATCTTGATGAGCGGGGCAAGCGAAGGCGGAACTTCTCCAGCCTCTAACCCTTGCACCACCGACACATCGCACCCACAGCGGTCGGCGAGATCTTGACTCGACAGATGATGAGCTGTGCGCAGGGTAGCAATCTTCTTGCCGAGTTTATTATCTTCAGCCATGGGTGCTCCTTTTCGTTTTTTTGAAATGTGTATAGTATCCGCGATTATGTGATGAAGGTGCAAGCTGCGACGGCTAGAGGACGCAATAATTCGATGTGAGGCGCGTCTTCGCGAAAAAAGCACCTTTATATACTTCAACAAACGCGACAAATTCATCGCGGAAGACGTCAAATTCGTCATCATCCATAAACACGCATCTTCGCTTGATAAAATCGACCCCTTAGAAACGCTCCAGATCTCATTGGTACGTTAGTAGAACCCCTACCTTAGATACTGCTTAGCAAGATCAAAAAAGCGTAACCGCCTCATCGATCAGGCGGTTACGCTTTTAAGCAATAACCTCGATAGCTCAAAAAGAGCCCTCAGTGTTCAAAACGGGCCACTGGCGCAAACTCTCCCGTACGAAAGAACCTCCCAGTACACCTTCTCGCTAGACGAGCAATATGTTACTAGTTCTTAAACAACGCATGCTTAAGTTCTTCTTCATCCTTAATGGAAAGCGACGTCTGAAGCACGTCACCTCCAAACGGCTTAAGAGCATCAATGAACTTATCGGTGGTCATTTCGTCAACCACCATAAACACAGCAGAGCTGTCGTCAGTGCTCAGCAGGTTGCGTACGCGGTCTTGAAAATCTTTATCCACGCCATGCTTGACAATGGCACCCGTCAGAGCACCGATTCCGGCTCCTAAAGCAGCGCCGAAAAATGGAACAAAAAAGATCAAACCAAACAGCGTACCCCAGAAAAGACCCCACACCGCCGAGGTACCAACCTGTGACCCCGGAGTAACGACATCGTACTTGCCGTCTGCCCGCCTAGCCACAACAGCGACCGATTGCAGGCTAACGATAAGATTCTTGTCGAGGTCGAGAATTCTCTGGTAAACAGAAGTTGCTTCTTGTTCGCTCGGATAACCAAGCACGATAAGCGTACTCATATGATAGAGCTCCTTTCCATATCTTAGCGGCAGCCCCACTCTAAGGCTTACGTAAGGTAAAAACGGGAAAATGTTTTCGTTTGAGGCTTATTCGATACCGTCGCGTAAGAAGAAAAGAACCTTTCACCAGTGCTATACTTGCTGACCAGCCCGTTTTCATGCGGGTTGTATGGGGTGCAAAAGGGGGTAATACATGCAATTAGCTTATCCACAGAAGCGTTTAGGGCCACACTCCTTCTTCACGTGCGCACTGGCTATCAACCTGCTGCTTATTCTATCCATCGATATGTATGTACCAGCACTACCCAGCATGCAGCGCTCATTCAATGTATCAGCAGCTTACTTAAACCTGACGGTGTTCGCGTTCTTCCTATTCAGCGCTGTGGGCGTCGCGCTGGCAGGGCCCATCAGCGACCGGTTCGGGCGCCGTCCCGTGCTCGTTGTGGCATGTGGACTATTCGCCGCGTCATCGGTACTGTGCGCACTCGTGCCCACCATCGAGCTGCTCGTGACGTTTCGTATCGGACAGGCGCTCGGCTACGGCGCTGTGGCCACCATCGAGACAGCCATGATCAAGGATGCCTACAAGGGAGCCGACCTCAAACTGGCCATGACCAGTCTACAGTCGCTCATCATCATCGGGCCGGCTGTCGCGCCGTTTCTAGGCACGCTGCTGCTGAGCATTGCCGAGTGGCGCAGCATCTTCGAGTTCTTAGCAGTATGTGGCATCATCGGATTTCTGCTGTCGCTACTGATATCGGAAACGAACCCGCGCGAAAAGGGCGCTGCAACACCCGGCGTGATGGAATCGCTGCGCGCGATGGTGTGCGACGTGAAGACGCTGGGCAAAAGCCGCTCGTTTATGTCTCTCGCGTTCCTCATGGGCGTGGCTGGCATGCCGTACTTCGCGTTCATTGCCGTCGTGTCCTACGTCCTGCTGGATTTCTTCGCCGTGTCGTATTTCGAGTACAGCTGTATCTACGCGGCCGCCTGCCTCGTCACTATCGCCGCGCCCTACGTGTACGTGGCGCTGTCGAAACGAATGACCGTGCGCACCATCTTGAAGCTGTGCGTTGCGTTGACGGCGGCGTCGTTTGTGCTACTAGCCTTGTTCGGCATGGCCTCTCCCCTGCTGTTCCTCATCGCGTTCGTCCCCTATGCACTGGCCGAGGGCATCGTGCGTCCTATGGCATTCGTTGTATTATTAGACCAGCCCGCCGACCGCGTGGGCGCCGCTTCGTCGTTCTCAAACTTCTCGTACAGCATCCTCACATCCATCGCCACCGTGATAGCCACCCTCGCCTGGCCAAACTTCATCGTTGGTATCGTCGTGCTGACGGGAGCCGCGGCCGCGATCATGATGGGACTGTACTGGTGGGGATTGAAGAAGAAGGCGGACGAAGCGGAGGGTGTCGCTACCGAAGATGTTTGAGCAGTGATTTGTCGAACGTAAGCACCTCTTCGCTGGCAAAGACGTTGCACGCGATAAGCCAGCAGTCGATAAAATCGAGAAAGCTCATGGCGTACATGCGCAGAGCGCCTCGCATAACCGTTTCCTCGTAAACGAACGCATCGTCAATAAAGTTTTCAAGAGCAATGTCGATATCCACACGCGAGAGCTTGTATACGCCCGACAGCACGTACACCAAGAATGTAATACATTGTGCTACATTCTAAAATGACAAATCACGGGATACATGCCGTAAAGCATCTACTTTATGGACAGCAATTTCAACACAAAACCATCCAGCCTTCCCGACAAAAGGAAGGCTGGATAAAAGAACTATGCTCGTTAGGCGGTTTACGTCGTAGAAGTCCTAGCCAAACCGATACTCAACACCCATCGTGGGAGCAGGGTTAACCCACTTCTTGACAATAGTTCCCTCGCAAGCGATACGACACGTACCGCACTCAAGGCATCCAGCGTAGTCGAAGGAAGTAGAGCCATTCTCGTCAATCTTATAAAGAGCCGCCGGACACACACGTACCAGCTTCTTAAACTCCTCAATATCAGGGTTTTCGACAAGTTCGATATGGGCGATCTCCTCGTCAACCTCGTACTTATCAAGCGCCAAATACTCATCAACATTAACCGTGATGTTTGCAATGTTACTCACAGCGACTTCAGAGCTCCTCTCACTTCACGGGCGAGAGTAAACAGCCCGCGCTTCTTTACGATGGGCATCATACGCTTCGTGAGGTGCGTTTGCGGCTTACCATCTACCCTGAACATAGCGTTCATAATCTCTTTCACCATGACCGGATAGTCGGTGAACATGTTTGACCAAGACTCCATGGTATGAGGCCATTTGCGGAACGTTTCCAGATCGCGCATAACAAAAGAGTCTTCCATTGCTGTCTTATATGAAGCCAGCCCCGCCGCACTCGTGTCGCCCGCATCGAGTGCTTTCGCGGCAGCCTGAGCGGCCATTTGACCGGAAGCTACGGCAAAGTCCATACCACGCACTTGGTAGCCCATATTCATGCACAGACCCGCCGCTTCCCCCGCAATAAGTGCACCATCAAACACATACTGAGGAACCATGTCGTAGCCGCCCTCGGGCACCATATGTCCCGAATGCTCCACGAGCTTTGCGCCGCGAATAATGGGAGCGACCGCGGGATGATTCTTAAAATCTTCAAGCATCTGATAAACAGGCATTTCGTTAGAAGCACCGGCTGCCGTAGAAATAGTTGCCACCAGACCAAGCGAGATAGAATCTTTATTGGTATAGAGGAAACCTCCACCAACATTGCCATGCGTACAATCGCCCACAAAGAGCATAGCGGCGCCCTCGCCCTCAGGCACCAAGAATCTATCCTCAATGGTAGACGAGGGAAGCTCAAAAACCTGCTTGATACCAACCGCCATTTGGCTTGCTTTAGGACGAGCGTTTCCGAGGCTACGCTCAGACAGCAAAGTGTTTACTCCCTCAGCCACAATAGTTACCTCAGCGGTAATCTCGTCCTCACCAGCACGTACACCAATTACTTTACCGGATTCATCTTTCAGGAGTTCTTCAACGGCGATCCCGCAGATATATTCAGCCCCTGCTTCTTCCGCTTTCTCAGCTAGCCACTGATCAAAGGGAGCGCGCAAAACCGAATAGGAATCTGCTCCTTCTTCAGCTAGCTCTGGACTGGTAAAGTCAACGGCCATGCTCGCGCTTGGATCCATGAATGCCATACGCTCATGTGTGATTTTGCGCTCAAGTGGTGCTTCTTCCTCAAAGTTAGGAAAAACCTTCTTGAGCGAGTGGGAGTAAATGCGACCACCCGTCATGTTTTTTGCGCCTGCAAAGTTGCCACGCTCGACCACGAGGACCGATTTGCCGGCCTTCGCGAGCTCATAGGCCGCGATAGCGCCCGCACATCCGGAGCCGACGACAATCGCGTCGAAATCTGACATGGTTGGTTCCTTTCTCATTGAGAGGGTGCACATACCGGGAGCTTCAAAATTGATTACACTCGGTACGTTTCCAGCATACTATCCCGCCACACAGGGGATAACGGGCAAAAGTGCTCCACTGCGGTATATCGAAATGTGACGGATTTTCAATACGGTTAAAGAGCAGCAACTAAGGCCGGAAGAACATCTTTTACGTCGCCCACCAAGCCGTAATCGCATTGCTTAAACACAGCTGCGTTCTTGTCCTTATTAACAGCAAACATCGTACCTGCACGGTTGCACCCTATCATGTGCTGCATCTGCCCAGAAATACCACAGGCAACATACACCTTAGGAGATAGCATAAGCCCCGACACACCCACATAAAGTTCCGTAGGGAGCCAATTCACGCCTTCCGTAAGAGGTCGCGAGCAGGCAAGACCTCCGCCCAATTTATCACAAAGCGCACGAGCCAAATCAAGTTCCGACTCTTCAGCAAACCCACGACCAGCAGCCACGACGGCGTCAGCCTTGAACAAATCAACGCCGCTCTTTTCAATAGGCTTACGATCGACAAGCTCCATCGGGCAAGCCGGAGCAACCCAGACAACATCCTCAACAACACTACCACCGGAAGGCTGAACATCGGCGAAGATTCCGGACCCTACGGTATAAAGAGCAACAGCACCTTGCGCCTTCTGCACACGCTCACCCACACCGCCGAAGTAGAGACTCCGAGCACCTTGCTCCTCAAAAGACATAACGTCGGTAATAGTAGAAGTCTCAGCATGCGCGGCAAGCTTACCAGCAATCAGCTTCATGCGCCGCGTGGGCTCCACGAGTACAACACTCGGCTGCTCAGCATCAAACAACGCGATAACCGTATCGGCCGCGTCTTCCATAAGGGTACCTTCTGGCACGGCAATACGGGCTACTTTATCGGCAACACCCTCGAGGGCCTCGCCAAAGGTTACCAACACAACTTCGTCGGCCAGGGTGCGCGCACCAGCGGCAAGCTCGCGAGCTGCATCCGCGCGTTCAGCGATAACAAGTGCTTTCATAACTATCAACTCTGCCTTTCTTGTTTGAACGTACGGTAATCCTACAGCGCTGCCTTAAGAGCCGCCGCAAACTGAGCAACAGCACCATCTGCCGACGCATCAAAAACCTCAAGCTTGCGATCGGCTTGCTGAGGAGCAAGACAAGACACTACATCCAGAGCGTTTTCGCACGTTTTGATCGCGCCGGACACATCCATGGGCTTTTTACCTGCAGCCAGAATGTCCTTCATACCGGGAATGCGCGGCACCGCTACATCGGGCGTCACCGATACCACGGCAGGAAGTGGCACGCGCACCGTCTCAACAACATCTTCAAGCGTACGCTCAACAATTACAGCACCGGCTTCAGGCGTAATCTTAGACACGGCGTTCACCACCGGCAGACCCAGGCGTGCCGCCAGCTGTACATCAACCTGCTGCGCATAGTTGTCGGCCGATCCGTCGCCGCACAAAATAAGGTCGTACTCCCCCACTTTTTCAACCAGCGGAGCAAGTGCACAAGCAGTTGCGCGTGCATCCATGTGCGCGCACGCATCGTCCGCGCACATAATCAACTCATCGACGCCACGAGCAAGTACGTTTTTCTTCAGCTTGCCGTCATCAATCGAAGCAGCACCAGCCGTAATGGCAACTACTTTGCCACCATCTGCCAGTTGCGCTGCAGCCTCCATGGCATTTAGATCGTAAGCCGACACAATGCCTTTAGCCTTCGAAAAATCCAAGCTGCGATCGCCAGCAACCTGGATGTCTTGGTCGTCGGGAACGACCTTGAAAGAGACGATGATGTTCACCTTGTATGCCTTTCTCTTACGTATTCAGGGGCGTTTCTCTCGTAGACGCCCCGCCCGTCCGCACCGCACACCGAGGCGAACGGGCGGGCAAGATGTTTTGCAGTCTGCCCGGCATAGGTAACGCGCGCATCGCAAAAATGCTGCTAAAGCATCATTACTCAAATTCTTGTGATGCCTCGTTTTTGAGTATTAGGCAGCTACCACGATGCTTGCGATGCGAAACGAGCGTCCAAGAGTAATGATGACAATAGTCTTCGAGCGCGTGGGGTGACCAGATTCTAACGTAGCTACCTATCGCGAGAATGAGAGCCACGCCACCTGCCCGACAAACAAATGTCGCACCAAAACAAGGAGGAACAATGGCAGATTACTATGGTACCGACACCGTCGTTTCCGAGCTTCGCGAGGACGGCCTGCTTATCATGCGCATCAACCGTCCCGAAGTGGCAAATGCACTCAATGGCGTTACCTCCAAAGCCATGGAGAATATTATGAATAACGCCGAGATCGATCCGGCGGTGCGCGCCATCATTGTCACCGGTACCGGCAAGGTGTTCTGCGCAGGCGAGGATCTCTCTGAGCTGAGCGCCGGTGGAGAGTGTCAAACCGTAACCGAACACGGCTTCGGTGGCCTCACTGCACGCCTGTGCTCCAAACCCGTCATTGCGGCCTGCAACGGCTCTGCAGCTGGCGGCGGCATGGAAATCGCACTTTCTTGCGACATGGTTGTTGCCAATGAAAATGCCAAGTTTGGGTGTACCGAAGTAGGCCTTGGAATCATCGCCTCTACCGGCGGTCTCGTTCGTCTCGCCCGCGACATTAACCGCAAAGACTGCATGGAGCTGCTCCTTACCGGCAAGAAGATAAAGGCTCCCGAAGCCAAAGCCCTGGGACTTATCAACTACGTCGTGCCTGCCGAAGAGGTTATGGATCGCGCCATCGAACTTGCTGAGGAGTGCCTAAAGAATGCTCCTTTGGCCTTGAAATGGACCAAGTATGTCGTGCACGCTGCCGACCAGATGTCCGAAGAAGATGCCATGCGCTACAGCGACGCAGCTTACCGCTTCCTCGAAAAGACCGAAGATGGCATCGAAGGACCTGCCGCCTTTGTTGAGAAGCGTACACCCAACTGGCAAGGTAAATAGCCAACCCTCTCCCCGCCTCTTTCGTAAGCGGCATACGGCATGCAAAAAGAACCCTGAGCAATGTGAGCCACACCTCGGAATTTGAATAAAAAACAGCGAGTTCAAGCTGGAGGTGCGGTTCATTATAGCTCGGGGTTCTCTTGTATGCGGGGAGGCTTTCATGCACACGCTCCCACCGTCTGCATGTGCACTTTGGCAGGGTTTTCGTTGACATGCTCACACTTAGCAGGCAGTATAGGAAAATCTGCGAAACACGCCCAAAAGGCACCAGCAGACGAGAACCCGCCCAAGCCAAGGAGAAGCCCATGCCTCGCGTCCACTGCCTTAACAACATTTCCACCTATGGCACCGATCTGTTCACCGGATCTTACGAGCTTACTGACGATGCCACAACGGCAACAGGCATTCTCGTACGGAGCGCCTCCATGCACGACATGGAGTTTGGCAGCGACCTCCTTGCCATAGCTCGTGCAGGAGCCGGCGTAAATAACATTCCTCTGGACCGATGCGCCGAAGAAGGTATCGTTGTATTTAACACGCCAGGTGCAAATGCAAACGCCGTGAAAGAATTAGTTTTATGTGCCCTCTTACTGGGTAGTCGCGACATTGTAGGCGGAATCGAGTGGTGTCGCGAAAACGCTCATGACGACAACATTGCCAAAGCAGCGGAAAAGGCAAAGAAGGCATTTGCTGGCCGTGAAATCAAAGGCAAGAAGCTTGGTGTGATTGGTTTGGGCGCCATTGGCGCTGAGGTAGCGAATTCCGCCATCGATCTTGGCATGGACGTATACGGCTACGACCCTTACGTGTCAGTAGGTGCCGCTTGGCGTATTTCAAGCGAGGTTCATCATGTAGTAAATCTCGATGACCTGTTCCGTACCTGCGACTATTTCAGCATTCATGTACCCGCCGTGGAGAGCACTATCGGCATGATTGATGAACATGCCTGTTCGCTTATGCCAGAAGGTGCCGTATTTCTAAACTTCTCGCGAGACACGCTGGTAAACAATACAGCCATGGCCTCCGCACTTGCATCCGGCAAAGTACACACCTACATCACCGACTTCGCCACGCCGGAAGTTATGAACATGGAGCACGCCATCGTACTGCCTCATTTGGGTGCCTCAACCGAAGAAGCTGAAGACAATTGCGCCATTATGGCTGTTCGCGAAATTATGAACTACCTAGAAAACGGCAATATCGTTAATTCGGTGAACTATCCTGCTTGCGATATGGGACTATGTCCCGAAGGTCAGGGACGAGTGGCGGTGATGCACCGCAACATTCCCAACATGATCAGCCGCATTGCCAATGTGTTCGGCGACGAAGGTGTAAATATTGAAAACCTCACGAACAAGACACGAGGCGACTATTCATACACTCTTATCGATCTGAATCAGCCAGCACCAACCAGTGCGCTCGAGCATCTTGTTGACATCGAAGGTATTCGTCGCGTACGCGTGGTGCAGTAACGCTCCACGTAAGATTCTTATCGGAAACAACAATCAAAAGGGAGCCAATGTGCTCCCTTTTTACAGAATACATCGTTGCACTATTGCACTTGCAGCAGCCCTCACGCCCTAGGCGCCCGTATGGTATCCAAATCAAGCGAGCTTGATTCAATAAGCGATTTTCCCTTCGTCTCGGGAGCCATAAATACCGAAAGAATTAATCCCGCTATTACCAGTCCTGCCGCAACCAACATGGTAGGCCCTATGCCATAAGCTGCCAAAAATAACGGCATGCCATACGTAGCAACGATGGTGCCGATACGCGAAAAGGCTATGGCAATACCCACGGCCGTTGCGCGCACTTCCGTGGGGAACAACTCGTTGGGATAAAGCCATTGAAGGATACCCGGGCCACCGCTAAAGAAGGCATACAAACCAAAACCGGCGATAATAACGATAACGGGGGCATCAGGAAACAATCCCAATACCACCAAACCCACCGCCATAAGTGCAAGCGAGCGAATGAGCAACGAGCGACGCCCCATAGAATTAAGCCAAAACATAGCTGGAATAGATCCTATAAGGAAAAATAGACTGACAGCACTTTCCCCAAAAATAGCCTCTTGTCCCGCGCCCAGTCCAAACGCCGTCATAATCTCAGGACCGAACGTATAAATGGCGTACATGGGCACCACCTGGCAAAGCGTCAGAATACCCAAAAATACAATACGCTTGGCATAACCCCCGCGAAACACCTTGCGCATACTTGTCTTCTCGCCTGGCTCTTCGAGTTCAAGTTCGACACCTTCGCCAAATACGCGCCGCATAACAGCATTGGCCTCTTCGGTGCGCCCCTTCTGAGCAAGCCACAGGGGCGATTCGGGAATGTCATGACGTCCGATTAGCAAAACAATACACGGAATAATTGCCGAACCAAGCATCCACTGCCAACCATTGGGAACACTGTAGAGAAAATAGCCTGCGAGTGCGGCAACTGTTGCGCCAAGATACCAGGCAGCCGATACCATACCCATAGAAATAGACCGATGCTGTTTGGGAGTGAACTCGGCGATAAGTGAGGTGGCAATGGGGTAATCAGCACCCACGAACACGCCGATAAAAAAGCGGGCGGCCACCAACTGCAGCGGATCGGCACAAAACACACTCAAGAGAGAAAAGAGACCAATAGCCACGATATCGATGATAAACATCTTTTTGCGCCCAATACGATCGGTAAGATACCCACCCACGATGGTTCCCACAAAAATGCCAAGCAAAACGGATGCTCCAATGGCAGCGCTCCATATCTCAGTGAGGTTAAATTGAGGCGTGATCTGAGTAAGGGCTACACCTATAAGCGATAATACATAACCGTCTAGAAACGACCCCCCGCTTGAAAAAAAGGTAATCTTGCGCAGGAATGGGGTCATCGCTACGTCATCCATAGTCTTTTTACCAGCACGCTTTACCTTATTGACCACTTCTCCACCAATGAGTATCGCACCATCAGTAACCTCACCCAATGGAGGGCTGGTTACCTGCGTCATATTTTTGACATCTCTCATGCTTATCGTCTCCCTTATGCTTTTTCACTCTTTATTTGAGAAGCTTCTTTTCGATTTTCATAGAACACGTACGAGGGAAATCTTCCACAATCTCAACGAACGTCGGTACCTTAAAACTGGCTAGATGCTGTTCACAAAAGGAGATAACGTCCTCCTTTGTGATGATTGCCCCTACGCAAGGCAAAACAAAGGCCTTAACTGCCTGGTCACGAATAGGATCTTCCACTCCAATAACGGCAGCCTCTGCAATGTTCGGATGGCGCACTAAAACATTTTCTATCTCGGTAGTCGAAATGTTTTCGCCCGCTCGTTTGATCATGTTTGTCTTACGGTCAACAAAATAAAACCAGCCATCGCTATCCGTGCGGCCTTTATCCCCCGTCTTGAGCCATCCATCGGCAGTAAAAGCGAACGCAGTAGCAACATCGTCGCGGTAGTATCCCAGCATGACGCTAACCCCCCGCTTGCCAAGCACCTGAATCTCGCCCACTTCCCCCGCTTTGGCCAGCGTACCGTCGTCGCGAACGATGCGTACTCTATAACCAAGCCCCGGTCGCCCAATCGAAGGCCAACGACGCTCACCCTCGATTGGATCGGTGAGCACCCATCCAATCGACTCAGTTGATCCATAAGTGTTCATTAAACGTATGCCAAAGCGTTCCTCAAAAGAGACTTTCTCTGCATCTGACACGGGCAGAAAGTAGAGAACTTCACGTAGACAATGATCTTTATCCTGAGTACACTCAGGTTGCAACATGAGCGTGCGTAGCATCATGGCGACACACTGCGTGACCGTGGCTCGATAGCTGCGTATCTGAGACCAAAACTGACTAGCGGAATACTTCTCTACCACAATAAGAGTTGCCCCCGCTGTCAGCACGGGCATGAGAGCGGCTAGCTGGAAGTTGGAGTGACACGCTGGCATGGTAGTGAGCATGCGATCTTTGTCAGTAAGCGCAACTTCCCAATCGCCATAACGTCCACTAAATAACAAATTCGCATGGGTCAAGACCACACCTTTGGGACGCGAAGTTGTGCCGGACGTAAAAATAATCTCTGCGGGGTCCTGCGCGCGTACGCATCTGTGTTCAATGGGGTCTATGGGTTCAGCGGCCTTGAGCGCCTCAAAATCTTTCAAAATAGCATTTGATAACAGCACAGCCTTCGCTTCATCACGACATTCAATATCCATCTCGTTCATACGCGCCACCAACACACCGTGCGGAAAAACGAAACCTTCGTCTGAGGCCTTGCGGTACAGCTCAACGAACTTTGGCTCAATAACAGCGCACGATACCTCCGTCTTTCCCAGCACGTAAGCTACCTCTTCGGTAAGATACTGCTCGTTCATAGGCACCATAACGGCGCCTATTTTCGCTAAGGCAAACAGACACAACATGAACTCTGGACAGGTGCATAAATGCACAGCCACCCGCTCGCCGCGGTTTACCCCCAAACGTAGAAATAAATTTGCAGTACGGCTAATCTCTTGGTCAAATTGACCATAGGTGTAGGTCCGCTCACTTCCACTACGATCGCGGAATACAAGAAACGTACGATCGCCATAAACATTCGCTCGGTCACTCCAGAGGCTTTGTGTCGTC
>JAEWYG010000076.1 GCA_023395755.1 Actinomycetes bacterium
GTTTTTGTTCTTTGCCCGCCGTGGGTGTCATAGTAATCCTTATAGTTTGCTCGGTTGTGGCGCACAAAAATCGTCCTCGTAGCACGCCCCACACATTGCATTAGTTGTCTATTATCCCCTATTTTTCCATAACAACTGCCAAATCGTTGCGTGTCTACAACCCGATTTCACATCGTTGTCCTCCTAGAAGGCTCTGCCGCCCCCTCCTTCCATACCTCGAGGTTCACAAATCGGGGGTTCCAGAGCATGCGACATACCGTAGAATACAACTACCTAGTCGGGGAGGGAGCTGGCGCATGGCCGAACAATGTAATAGGCTACAAAAGAGCCGGCTCTGGCATCATCCCCTCTTGGTTTCAACCCTTGGATATGGCATCGTATGTGGCCTCACCTTTCCTCTTATGATCTCAAGCACCTTCCTCAAAGAAATGAGCTTATCGCACGGAGCCGGGAATTCCTTCGGTGTGCTGTTCTTCTTAGCCTACGCAATCACGATGATCGTCACCGCGGCAACGCACTTGTTCCGACGAAAGCGTATCCACCGGCAACGCATGATTAGCGCATTTGGCGCGGTATTCCTCGGCAACGTGGTTATGCTCGTTCGCTATCTTTACCATTTATCGGGCGAGTGGCCTTATGCCGTCCTTGCAGCCGGACTTATCGGATACGGCTTAGCCACCGCAGAACTGGGATGGATGGCGCGTATCGCAACACTACGCGACGAGAAGCGTATCTCTCTCGAACGCACGGTGCCACTGGCATTTGCCTGCGGGGCTGCCGTGGCTGCAGTTATATTCTTGGTAGAAGGAACAATCGAGCTCAGCTTTGCGTTAATCATCACAGCTCTTTCATCACTTCCCCTCATGAAAAACCAACCTCTAGAAGGCATTGGTCGCCGCATCAGCTTCTCGCAAACCGGAGCCTTCGATTTCGCAAAAGCCGTCTCGTATCTTGCGGTATTCTCGTTTGTATTCGGGGCCGTAAGCCAGGTAGCCATCAATGCCGAATCCGATCTGCTTCCTATTGAAGCGCAGGCTGTGCTCGGCATAATCATAGCTGCCATCATCATGTTTACTGGCTCGTTGAGAGCCTCAAAGCGCAAGCCCGCATCAGATCTATACGATTTACTATTTCCCGTGGTAGCCGTCGCTTTGATTGCCCTACCGTTCATTACCTCGCAAGCACTGCATATCGCAGCGGCCGTACTAGTATTCGTGGCCTACTACTTATCCAGCATGAACTTGCGCATTATTATCTGCCAGCTAGGCGCACGCGACAACGTATCGATGTGGGTATACCTGAGCATAGCGTTGGGTGTAGGAAGCCTACTTATTTTGGCGGGAGTTGCATTCGGGGCCGTTGTTCTTACCGGCGACAGTCTCGTTGCTGGATTGGCTCTCGTATCACTGGTTTCGTTATTTGTGCTAGCACTAAACCCCATCGTCGCAACTCGACTCGAACGCCACAAAAAAGAACAACACCCGCAAACGCTGAGCGCCGAATCAATCGGCCCACCTGTCAAGAATCTTGCAAGAGCAGAAGCCGACAAGGCATCCAACGAGCAATCTCCCGCTATGGCCGAACGCGAGGTTCGCACAGCTCTTATGCGCGCCTTTTCGGAACTCCACAATTTCACCCCCCGCGAGGCAGAAGTGCTGGAGCTGCTCTGCCAAGGACGCACGCGCACCTACATTGCTGCCGAGCTAGGTCTTTCTCCCAACACGATCAAAGGATACATCCATCATGTCTACCAGAAAAGCGGTTCGGTAGACAAGCAAGATCTTCTGGATCGCGTCGAGTTATTCATCGCAAAACACTAATCTTCTCTTCTAACCACTGCTTTTCACCCCTCCATTCAGGAGGGTTATCTGCCCATGACATGGTATTTTAAAAAAATTTTCTCATCTACCCCTTTTGGTGCTGGCAAGCTTTTGCCCCTTCTCCGAACATGAGCAACAGCCGAAGGTGAAGTCGGAGCACTCACCAAAATGGCTTGAAAGCATTACCGGAAGAAAAATTAACAGGGAGGATTATTACGATGAAACAGGGGAACGAACTGAATCAGGTGGGCGTTTCACGCCGCTCTTTTCTTGTAGGTCTCGGTGCCACTGCAGCAGTTATGGCAGGGACGGGCCTTGTTGGCTGCGCGCCGCAGAACAGCACTACGCCCAGCAAAACGAACACCAATGAAGACGCAACTTCAGCGTCTGATAAGGGGCCAGCAGCAAAAGCAGACACTATTCAGGCAGCTGCCGAAAAACCAGCAGAGAAGCAGGAGGTCAAGCAGGCCGATATCGTAGTCATCGGCAGCGGCATCGCTGGCATGAGCATGGCAGTAGAAGCCTCACGCGCTGGCGCTAAGGTTATCGTGCTAGAAAAACATGACATCTCCGGCGGCGATTCATCCATCTGCACCGGCAACTTCTATTGTTGCGGCAGCAAACTGCAAGACAGCAAAGGCCTGACAAACTATGGAACACCGGAAGAAATCGCACAGTTCTTCTTCGCTCAGTCTGATGGCGATGCCAACATAGATATCTGTCGTCTCGTGGCCGATAACGGTGGCGCAGCCATGGATTGGCTGGTTGAAATGGGATGCGACTTCGACAAAAAACCAGGCGAGGGCGTCTCAGATCGCTCCATGGTTGTAAAAAACGGTGGCAAATTCACCATTGATACCCTTATCGCCGAAGCCGAGAAAAACGGTACTGAACTCATGATGAAAACGCGCGCCATCGAGATACTCATGGAGGGTGGCAAGGTATCTGGTGTGAAAGCGCGTGAGGGTAAAACCGAATACACCATCAATGCCAAGGCTGTCATGCTGGCATCTGGCGGCTTCGATGGACAGGACTGGTCAAAAAAACTCTACGCTCCTGGCACCGTGGGTTGGCACACCTTTTCGACCCCTTCAAATACCGGCGATGGCATCGAACTGGCAAAACAAGCTGGAGCCCTTATTCTTTTGAAAGGCGGCTTATCACAGATACACCTTGTAGGACGCGACCCACTGCCACTGAACGACGAGCTTTCTGTGCTACGTATGGTTAACACGGGCGTATTCATTTCCGATCTGGGATACCGTTGTGCTAATGAATCCATGACTAGCCAGTTCGATTATTTCACCCCGTTCATACAAAGTGGTCGCAAGGAATTCTTTATCATCTGCGATTCACAACAGCCCGAGAAGCGTATGGGGCTTATCAAGAAAGCCGTCGACAAGGGTGTTGCACACCAAGCCGACTCTATAGTTGAGTTAGCCGAAAAAGCAGGACTACCATCCTACCCCGTGGCAAAAACCATCGAGAAGTACAACACACTTTGCGATACCGGCAACGACCCCGACTTCCATAAGAAGCCCGAAGATTTACAGCGCATTGAACAGGGGCCTTTCTATTGCATCGAAATTACACCGAATACGAACGACTCATTCGGCCAGCTGGCCATCAGCACAAAAGCCGAAGTGCTTGACGAGAACCGCAAACCCGTTCCGGGCCTCTACGCCGGCGGAACTATCGGTAACGCCGAATTGTTCTACATGCGTTATTCTGTCAGCGGCTCATCGATGTGCATGGGTACTGTTACCGGGCGCATTGCCGCACAAGAAGCCATGAAATACTACAGCGCGTAAATTCCGCCTCTCTCCTGCTGGCAAATCAAACGCAGAAAAGCGCCACCTCTTCGGGGTGCCGCTTTTCTGCATATTAGCCCGTTGGGCATCCCCACCTCGGGCAACACCCGGAAGCGTTGTTTTCAAGCTGACAACAAACACCCCGAAAACACACGCCACAAGTCGAAGTTTTGCGCTATGCTGTACCCATCAGCTTCGGCGTAAGGAGTCGGTTTGGGGTATGCTTGAGCGGAAAGAACGCACCCGCCCTGCATGGCTGGGCCAAGCTTCACGACCAGGCTGTTTTTATTCGCCACGAGATATGAGGTGAGCGCTATGAGCATTACCGTAGCCGGACGCAAGATGCCCGTCACCGACGCATTGCGCGACTATGCCGAAGAGAAAATCGGCAATTCCATGAAGGTCATGGACATCGATCCCCTGGTCGCCGAAATCGTCCTTTATGTTGAAAAAAACCCCGCGAATCCCCGTCCCGCTTGTTGTGAGGTCACCTTGCGAACAAAGGGTCACATCGTCCGCGTGGAAGAATGCGAAGAGGATATGTATGCCGCCATCGACGTATCTGCCGCTAAGGTGGTGCGTCAACTGCGCAAATACAAGACGAAGGTTGTCGACCGCAAACTGCGTGCCGTGGATGAAACAATCCGTATCGACCATACCACCCCGACCGATCTCGACCAACTTATGAACGAACTTGCTGCCGACGATGAGGTTGTACGCGTAAAAGAGATCGAATTTGAGCCACTAACCGAGGAAGAAGCGCTCGTAAAGATCGATTTACTCGGCCACGATTTCTTCGCCTATACCGACCGCGACTCCGGCCTCGCAAACGTGCTCTATCGCCGCAACGACGGCGGATACGGACTGTTAAAACAACGTGAAGACTAGAGTCCTAGACCTATCGGTTTGAACTAAAACAAGGCGGCCCTGATGGGTCGCTTTGTTCGTTTCAGACATATCGGCATTGCCCTCTTACCATCTGCTAGTATAGATGCCAACTGTTTTCAAAGAAAGGAACGCTCGTGGCCACTATCGACACCGTCAAAAACATCCTGAAAGAAAACCTCGACATCGACCCAACAACCGTCGCCGAAGACTCCACGTTTGATTCGCTCGGCATCGATTCGCTGGATATGGTTGAGCTAATCTGCGACCTTGAAGAAGCATGCGAGGTAGACTTCGGCGAACCCGAAGGGCTCAAAACCGTTGGTGATTTAGTAAAATATATCGACGAGCTGTAAAGTTACCACGTAACTCAACAGTCACCGATACCCAGGGGGGGCGAAAACTTGCCCCCCTTTTTCTCTTATAAGGCTGCTTTCAGAGCGGCAATTGAATAGAGGCTACCAAAGGCACAAATAAGACCATGCACCCCTGCGAGGTTACGAGCTTGAGCCAGTGCATCAGGCATGTCGCATGCAACAGAAGAGTTTGTGCAGGCCGCACAGCCCAGCATATCTTGCCCCGTCCATCGAATAGCACGCGCCAGTTTGTCAGCAGAAAGCGCACGCGGGTTATCCGGAGCAATCGCCACAAAACCGCTGCCATAAGGCAAAATAATCTCAAGCATTTCGGAATAATTCTTATCCTCAAGCACGCCTACGATAAATACAGGCTTCTTATCGGGAAACACATCAGCCAAAGAGTCTACTAAAGCCTGAGCTCCTTGAGGA
>JAEWYG010000090.1 GCA_023395755.1 Actinomycetes bacterium
CCGTATACCACTCCCAGTGCGATAAGTGTCATTGCAGGCGAGAACTTGAGCAAACGCGAAGAACCGCCTCGAGCATCCCCCTTCGCCTGCGAATTCGAACTAGGATCTGGAAACACACCTAACACCAATACCCCCTTCATGCCAGCTGTTCCGACCAACAGAGCCCTATGCCTCTCCATCCTCGAAAATCTTCGCAGATAATACCTCTCTTTAACGCTAAAACAAGGGGGATCTCAAAAGCGTGGACAAGGTGCCACCGAGTGGGTCAACAGAATTAGAGTCGCAAGTTTAAATACATTGAGTTTTGATCGATCAAAATATTGGAGGCGGAAAGCAAATGTCGCTAATGGAAACCAAGGAATTGAACATCTTCAAACAAATTCCGCCTTAAAAGCCTCTGATCATTTATCTGCAGAACTTTACTAAGAGCTAGCGCTTTTCTCATCGCTGTCGGCATCAAGACCGAGCAACGCAAAGAGCTCATCCCGAGAATGAATATCGAGTTTTTGGTAAACATGGCGAATATGAGCCTTCACTGTTCCATTCGCTATGATCAGCTCACGCTCGATAACGGCAACGGGTTTACGTTGCGCCAGCAACAGCAAAACTTCCTGCTCTCGCGTAGAAAGCCCACCCTTTCGAGCAAGAGCATCGCATCGATCAGCTAATTCTTGCTTCTTCAAGATTTTCTCGGTATCGGTTCCTCCCGAAAGAAACTTAGCGCCCCATCTACTTGACAACTCTCGTTCCGAAAAGAGAATAGCCGTCCCCGCAACTACCGCAAAAAGAGCAAGAAAAGCAACAATAACGCTCCCCTCTATTCCCTCAAAGTTAAAAGCCGCCACGCCCTTTTGAACCTCTCGTCCCAGCATCATAAAAAGACCGCGAACACCACGCTCAATACCAAACAACCAAATAGCGGAAGTGCCGTATCGATAGCAGATATTGGCCAGAATAAGCATAATAAGAATCGAAAATGCGGTATAGCCTGCGGTAATGCAGAAATTGCTCCAGAACGTACCCAAAAAACCAAAAGCGGGGATAAGGGTAAGGGCGCCTACTGTCAAGGGTAGAGCAAGACGATATATAATACCAAAATCGAATTTTCCCCCACGCACAAGCGTCCCGAGTATGACAAAACACGCAATCACTACGGTTCCCACTGCCGAGTGAGGACCAAGCGCACCAGAGTAAAGATGACTCTCGGTCAGTCCGTATGCAAAGGCATAAATAGCCATAAGAAGTATCACCTTCCAAGGAACGGAAAATTCCGACCATGAAGGTGAAGGTCGCTCATCCACAGGAAGCAGACTAAAGCCGCGCATAGCCGCCAGCAACGAAATACCTGGTAAAATAGATGTCATAACAAACAGCCACGGCAGCATAAAGCCATGGTATACATAAATGATAAGTGCACCCAAAACAATGGAAGCAGAGTAGTAAAGCGCAACGCGCAAAGGATTGAGGCAGCCATACAGTTCGCTCCAAATCAAAATCATCAAAGCGATACCGAAACCACCAAGTCCAGACGACGCCAATGCGAGCGGAAACGATAATTCAGGTTGGTAGACAGTCGCAAACATAAGTACCGTCGAAAGAGTTAGCGTTACTCCGCTCGCCCCATAAATAATGCCTTTATTAAAGAAAGGGCCAATTCGTCTTGAGAACACCGCGCAGGCAACCAGTGTCATAAACATGGTGACGTCAAACAGATTTCTAGAGTTAAATTGTACGAGAGGAAATTCGACAAAAGAACCAACAAAAGCAAGCTCAATCCAGGCGCGATATACGCCAAGCCCAAGAAATGCAAGCGGCGCAAGCCCCTCACTTCCAAACATATTCCCTTTAATCTGCAGCGCTTTGGACACTTGCGCGATCATAGGTAAGGCCTCTCTGCTTCTTTTTATATTCCCCACGATCAGAATTATAGAGTATTTCAGTAGACACCATCCCACTCATTAGTAGCAAAATGCCTGATGAAATAGAGGTTATAAAATCGGGTTATAAAATTTAACCCAGAAAAATGCACTCAGTCGATGACAACATGACATCTGAACCCTAGTGTTTACCTCGTCTTAATTGACGAAAACGATCACCAAAAAAATCAAGAAGGGGTAAATATGAGCGAATTATCACGTAGGGATTTGTTCAAACTCGGGGGCGTGGCAGCTGCGGGCGTGGCGGGCGCATCACTACTTGGTGGCTGTACTCCCAACGGTAAAGCTTCATCAAACACAGCATCAACGAAAGGCGGTGCATCCGACAAAGCAACTTGCGTTGCAGGGCACTACCGAACCGGCTTGCCGTCATTCATGGAAACGCCAAAAGAGATTACCGACATTAAAGAGACCAAAGAATACGATGTTGTAGTAATTGGCGCAGGCGCTGCCGGCATTCCTGCTGCTCTCACCGCAAAAGAAGCAGGAGCAAACGTTGCACTTATTCAAAAAGAAAGCCAGGCTATTTCACAAGGCAACACGGCAACAGGCATCATTCTTGACAAATCTGATCCTGCTGGCGTGGAGGCTGTTGTGTCCACGCTGCTAAAGGAACATCAGTATCGGTCCAATCGAGCACAAGTGGATCTCTGGGCAAAAAACTCAGGTGAAGCCATTACCTGGTTGTTCGAACTTACCCAAAAACTTGGCGCACAAGTATCAGATACCACGGCCAAATGGACGTCAACTATCAAGCAAGTCAATGGCTACGAAGTGAATTATCTCTCTATAGACTTCGGACCCAAGCCCTATAATACCGGCGAAGGGATGAAGGTTCTCGCTCAATATGCCCAAGACCAAGGTGTTGACGTTTTCTACTCAACCGAAGCGAAACAACTTGTAGGCGACACTTCGGGGGTAACCGGCGTCATTGCGAAATCAAAAGAGGGAAATCTCCAGTTCAATGCCAAAAAAGGCATCATTATAGCAACTGGCGACTACCAAAATGACGATGAAATGATGGACTATTATCTGCCTGACCTGAAATATTTAGGCCGCAAGCAGCAGAACAAAACTGGTGACGGTCATAAAATGGCGCTGTGGGCAGGCGGCCAGATGGAAAATATCTCTCATACCAAAATGCTTCACGACTTCGATGCTGGCCCCGGATCGATGTGCGATATGCCGTTCCTCGCAGTCAAAAACAATGGAGAGCGCTTTTGCAACGAAACGTGCGGTATGTCCCTTATGAACTGCTTCCTTCGCTCAGAGGAAGATCAGGGTTGGTATTCACAGATTTTTGATAGCAACTACCCAACGCAGGCAGCTAGCTGGCCCGGAAAGCTTCTCGATCCTGAAGCATTGAAAACTTACATGCCTGAAGTTGAAGGAAAGAAAGTCGGCGTATTCGAAGATCAAATTGCAACCTTTACAGCCGACACGCTGGAAGAGTTAGCTAAAAAACTAAAGATTACCGACGTTACCGCTTTCCAGAAATCCGTTGAGCGCTACAACACACTTGTAGCTCAAGGCAGTGACGCCGACTTTGGGAAGCCCGCCAAGTGGCTTACCCCCATTGACACACCACCTTTCTATGGCATTCATCGTCATGTGCGAGTCTCTGCCATTGTTTCCGGTGTTAACGTCGGTGAGCACTTAGAGGTCCTTGCCGCAGGAACCAACGAACCTATCCCTGGACTGTTCGCTATTGGGAACACGGCTGGCAATTTTTATAGTGGCATCGACTATACCATGTGGATGCCGGGGCTATCGCTTGGCCGCGCTCACACACAAGGCTATGTGACCGGCAAGTACGTCGCCTCCCTATAGTGTCTCCTACCTTTTAGTGTTCCCAGCGTTTTGGCTTCACCCACCTCTGGGCATTTTCCCTCCGCACGTCCGGGGGTGGTTTAGCATTTATAAAATTAAGTGCGCATGCGGCCACGAGAGGGACGCGACCGCATGCAAAAAATGGCAAAACGCTTTCTAGGGAGGGGAGGGCGAAGGCGTTTACCTTTCGAAAATGTTTGATTCTTTTAAGTTTTGACGCATGGCGTTAACTATTTGGTGAGGACTATTAATCGCAGCAGGGCGCGGCTTCATAAGGTAATGATGCTTCGCTCCATCTATCAAATAATTCGGTTTAGTCTCGTCAAGTATCACAATGGCGTTCTCAGAACAAATATCACGGCAGCTACCACATTTGACGCAGTCGCCCGGAAAATGGTCGACACCAAAAAGTCCCGCAAGATCGTCAAATTTACGAATAGCCCCCGTTGGGCAGAATGTGGCGCACATACGGCAGGAAGTGCATTTTCGTCCATCTATAACGACACTACCCCACAGCCTCGTCGAAATACTACCAACCTGAGGTTCGCCCAGAGCACTTAGATATTCCAACAATCGCGAACGACGATCGGGTACAAAATGAGGCAAGGTTTCATCTTTCATAACATGAAACAGCTTCGAAGGAGGCAGTTCCGCTTCAGTGGTTGATTTTTCAACCACGTCTTCCCCTCCCTTTTGCAAAAGTTTCTCTGTTTTCTTCAAAGATTCATTGCTTCGAGTTTCGGAGAAAAACGCTTCTACCTCGCACGACGCACGATGTCCGTCAACGCCTTCGGCAAGCACATATGCAGGTAGCTCGTTGGTAACCGACACGCAAGCATCGCTTCCCCATGCTGCAAGCAAGGCGCGAGCGCTCTCTGCAACAGTCAAAGACATTGACCGACCATGCTTCTGTGCGCAGTGATCACACGCTCCACAGGCTATAACAATATTCTTTACACCATGAGTCACCAAGCCGCATATGAGCGATTCCTCGACGCGACCGGAGCATACGACCATCGCCATCTTCCGCATGTCGGCCAAGCCTTCCGAGGCTTCCAAAAGCAATTTACACGCGATGGTTACTTGGTTGTTTTCCCGCGCATTAAGGCATTCATTCAAAAGCTGAGCATCGCTAGGATTGCGCGCCTCGAGAGCACAGGTAGGACAAGCCGTCGCACAAGTTCCGCATCCAACGCACAAATCTGCATCAATAGTCAATCTGCCGTCAACCAAAGAGATGCATCCTGAGGTGCACGCTTCGGCACACTTCAAACAAGACACGTTTCGGTTTCGTACTTTGGCGCAGCGATCCTGCCTCACGGTTATGGCCGCTCCGTCAAGAGCCGAAAAAGCTCCTATGATGTTCGAGGACAAAGCCATTTAGTTTCCCGTCTCGCGCTTCGAGTCGTGCAATTCAAGAGACACTTCACCGGTTTTCTTGTCTTTTTTAATTAAGAACGGCATACTGACGGCTTTCGTCGGACAAGCCTCCACGCACGCTCGACAACGGGTACAGTCTGCTAGCGTACGTTCTCCGAAATCAGGATGGCGCAGGTTGATGTCGGCATCACACACTATGGCGCAACGACTGCACGCCGTCCCCTTCTGCGTTTCGAGGCATTTATTCTCGTCGATGACAGGTAGAAATGTTTTACTAAAACGCGATGCAAGGTTCATCAATCCAGCGAGAGGACAAAAACGCGTACACCACTTTCGCAGAAATACCAGCTCAATCACGAGTAAGAGAGGAATCAAAATAACCGACCAGGTCATGTCTCCCGCCGAGAAAAGACGCCACACTACCAATACGGTGGCAAACGTCAGTCCAACAGGGCATACCAAGCAAAACACCGGGAAGCCAAAAACAGCCGTCGACAAAAGCGCCCCGCCTAGCACATAATGACGCGAATCAAGCTTGGAGCGTTTTTGGGCACAGGAAGAACAGCTCCCGCAATCATGCCCACACTTCAGTTCCTCGTTTGCCACCGATAGCATTTCCTCACGCTTATCATCAGCTGCCTTCTTACGCTTGCGCGGCGATCTGAAAAAGTTTTTTACTCGATCGAGCAAGGGCACAGGACATACCCAGCCGCAAAACGCGCGACCAACAAAAAAAACCAGCAAAGCCATGATCACAATTGAGATAACCGCACGCGGAACAAACGTTTTAGACGCAATCATGGTGGTCAATGCACCCAAAGGACACAATGCAGATATCGCGTCCCATCCAAATCCGGACAAGGTTCCCAGGCTTACACCTGCTATCAATCCCGCCGAGAGCACAACGAACACGACTGCGGCGATAATCGTGCGAAGTTTCTTAGAAGACATCTGTTCCTCCTACTGCAACGATTCGAGAGGCTTGACAACGATGGCACGCTCGGTTGCCCCAGCCACAATGGAGCCTGCCTTCAAAGACACGCACACGCTTTCACATGCTCCACATCCGTTACATCTATCAGCGATAACGAAGGGACGTTGGCTCTTTGCATCCTGCGTTAGCCCAAGTGCTTCATAAGAGCAGGCATCATAACAATACCGACATCCGGTATCACGGTAGGCCAAGCATTGCGCTTCATCTATTACCGCAAGGCCTATGATGGTATTTTTCGCCGTTGCCCCCGCATTCAGTCTCAAGGCCTCGGTGGGGCACACTTTCACACAAAGCGGTTCACCGCCGTTCTCTTCAGTACAGAAATCACAATAATTATCCGAGAAGTTCAGCTCAGGAGAGCGCATGCCAACAATTCCATCTTCGATGCGAGCAGGTACGATAACTTTGCGCGGACACGCTTCGTAGCACTTCTCACATCGAATACATGCCGCTACTAATCTGTTTTCGTCTTGCCCTCCTGGAGGACGGCACACCGGATTCTGACCAGCGTAACGAAGCGCGCCCAGCCCCAACAACGCTACCGCTCCCCCCGCTCCGACAAGCAAGCTGCGACGCGAAACGTTTAGAGGCCCTTTCTCTTCTGCCATGCTTTCTTCCTCTCATAGATTCTTCCAATAATCCTCTTGGCTTATCAAGCCACGAGAAGAACGCGTTCCGAAAATTCGTGAACAGCGGGGCTTCTTCTTTTCGCTGCAAGAAGCAGGGGCTTGCATCGAAGAAGCCCCGCCTATCACGCATTGTCGAACAACCCGGCAGCGTGGACGTTGCCGCCAAGCAAAGCTACGCCCTCAGCCGACCAAAGCATCGGGCGCAGCGATCAAACAACCTAGTACAACGGGAAAATGCTGATGGCAACTGCGTACAGTATGCAGCGCCAGCACAAGCTGCCCACAACAGCACACACCAAGGCAACTCCACCGTACGTCACAAGCGTTTTACCTTCGACCCTTTTGGCGAACCAGGTCAAAGCAAGCGGAGCCACTACACCCACAACAACGGTGCCCAGCCAAAACGCAACAGCCTGGCTGCCCGCAAAGACGCTGCCCGTAACTGCAGAAATATCAACCATGCCAACGTCAGGCAACGTAGGATCGAAGTAGTACGCAATATCACAGAAGGTGCCGCCCATGGTATAGATCACAAAGGCATAGGCAATGACAGCGATTAGCTGAAGTACGCCACCAGTCAGCGAAACCTTAAGAGCGAGATCCTTGGCATCGGCAGCACCCGTTGCAGCGGAGATTACTAACCCGATAAGGCCACCCAGAAGTACCGTGTTACACACGTAGTACACGATCAACATTGGAGTATCCCATGCCGGAAGAGAAGGCATCAGATAGCTGTCACCTGTCACAATCGGCAAAGCAAAACCAACGATAATAGCCAACACGCCACACCACTTGGGAGGCACGCCTTCTTCAGATCGACGCATCATCAAGAAATACACCGCAAGTACAATGGCGAAAACAATGCATCCAATAAACTCAAGCGTAATGCCCGATGTAATATGGCCGAAACCGTTGAAGATACGCTCCCAATGCTGCAGATGCATGAATACCGACAGACCGCCAACAACCAAGCCTGCCGCCGCAACGATAAGCGATGCCAGCTGCATCTTCTTACCTTTGCCCATGACCGTCAGAAGACCTTGCATGGCTAGCGTACCGCCAGCTATACACAGAAAGAACGTGAAGAGAATAAGGGGCCATTCCAGATGCATGTTTACTCCCTCCACTTTCGGCCTTCACGGAGCAGATACATAAGTTTGGGATCGTTGCCCGCATCCGTGAGATGATGAATTTCGCTTTGCTTATAGGGTTCCACGTAATCTTTGAGCTTCACGCGAGTTGCCTGCATTTCTTCATACTGACAACCAGGGCTGTCCGGATGAGCCGGAGCCTCAAACGAATCGACTCCCTTATCAAGATCTCCGAAGAATCGAGCACGGGCACCACACTGAGCAACGCACTGAGGCAGTTCGCCTTGCGAGATACGCTGTTCACACAGGGTGCACTTCTCCACCACGCGCTCTTCTTTGTTCAGATAGCGAACTCCGTAGGGGCACGCCAAGGCGCAGAACTGACATCCGATACACTTGGATTTATCAATCTGGATAGTACCGTCTTCGCGAATGTGAGATGCCTCGGTCGGGCATACTTTCACGCACTCAGGGTTTTCGCAATGTTGGCACTGCACCGGAAGGAAGTACATCTCGACATCGGGATACTCTCCCGACCCTCCTTCAATGGGATGCGGCCCAACACGCAGCGTTTTAATCCAGAAGGAACCGACATCAACGCCATTGATAGCCTTGCATGCAACGGTGCAAGCGAGACAACCCGTACAGCGATTCAGATCGGTCACGATCGCATAATTTGCCATGAATACCCTCCTTCCTATTCCTTGATGAGGCTGCGGCCATGAGTCTGCAAGCCCTTGGCAGAGCTATTGGCAAACGTAAGCTCAACCTTGGAGTCAGCCAGACGCGGATCGTTCGCCAGCCATTCTTTCAAACGCGGGTCATCGGCATTCGTGATGACGGGCTTGCCTTGTGGGTCACACGGCACAGGATTGTTGAACGGGCTATTCTCTGCCGTTGCTTTATAGATAAGCACCGGAAGACCGCGCAGCTGGGAAGCACCACATATCCAACATTGGGCGTATTTGTCCATACAGCAATTGATTCCAACCAACTCAAAACCGTGAGAAGCAGAGTCAACCTCGGGATACCACCATGCATGATTAGCATTGGCAGTTCCCTCTTTAATGCCATAATACAGGTCGGCCACTTGGCGAATAGCTCCCCAAGGACTACGCACCCATACCCAATCGCCCTGTTCGATACCCATACGAGCAGCGTCATTGGGATTAATTTCGATACGGGGACTCGGCCACAGCTCACGACACCACGGCAGCTGACGATGCTCGGAGTGGAAGTACACCGGCTGACGCGAACCCGTTGTGCAGATGAAGGCATTTTCGGGATGCTTCGTCAGATTTTCCTTGTACTCTTCAACAAGATGATCGCCCTTGTAGTTGTCGTTAATGTAAGCATCCGACGTTTTAATCTGGTCGACCAAAGCAGCATTAAAGTACTCGGGATTGGCAACCTTGGAATTCTTCGGCTCCACCCAATGGGGGAACTTATCAATATCGGGAACATTCGGGTCGATAGTATTCGTAACCGCAAACGTAGCCGCCCCATCAGGAATATAGGATTCGGCGATAGTTGACCATACCTCAACTTTGGCAGTCGGGGTCATAAAGCCGCACTTCTCGTCAATGGCAGAATACAAATTGTAGCCACCCTGCTGACGACGATAGCCCATTTCCCAACGACGATAGGTACCCCAACGCTCGGGATGCCATTTACGACAGTCGAACCAGCCCTCTTCTTGGAATTTAGCAGCATATTCCGGGAAGTCAGGACCATCGGGGAATTCTTCAGTCTTCCACCAGTCGGTAGCATCCTTAAGCACGCGGTATTCTTGCTCCTCGTACGTAACCTTGCCACCCATTTGCACAAAGTTGTTGTAGTCGAGGTTATTCCATGCGTCATATTCAGGATCGCGGTCGTTCCACACCACACCCATGGCCTTATACAGACAGATAACGGCAACCGGATCGAAAATACAATCGCCCATGGGTTCAACGCAGCGCTGGCCAGCTCCAAAGATGCCACCCGCACCCTGAGAAACACGGCCAGTATTCACTTCCATCCAGTGCAAGACAGGAATGACAATATCGGCGCAGCCGTTGTTCGGACACGACCACAAGTTAAAGTCCAACCAGAAGTCGAGGCGCGTAAGAGCTTCCCATGCTTCA
This sequence comes from Actinomycetes bacterium, assembly GCA_023395755.1. Lineage (GTDB taxonomy): Bacteria > Actinomycetota > Coriobacteriia > Coriobacteriales > Eggerthellaceae > Gordonibacter. The sequence goes on from JAEWYG010000090.1 coordinate 9,988, forward strand.
AGCAGGTTTGACTCGTTCATGAAGTCACCCGACATGCACACACCGCCATGTATCTGGTAGGGAGTGTCGATGCCATTGATGGAGTCCCAGATGGCGGCCGAGTCGGCCCAACGGTTCCAGTAACGCAATAAGGGGAAACGCTCTGCCGAAATCTGCTTGGCATTCTTATCAAATGACGTCTGCGGAGTCGGCCATGCGGTATTTGCCTTATAGGCGCCACCTTTACGCTCAGCGATCCAGCGGGCTTCGTTCTCGGTTGGCACATGGTTGCCATAGCGCTCTGCCAGAGGAGACTTTTCATCGATAAGGTACTGCACGAACTTCTGGATAAGCGGAATTTGCTCTTCCACACTCAAGTTACGCGGCGTGTTGCCCAGTTCCATCGTTCCAACGCCAACGCCCCACGTCTTAGACTTCTCGCCGTAGTTTGTCTTAAGCATGTTAGCGCGGCCCGCACATCCATCTACCTGAGCCTTCGAAGAACCACGGTTGCCCGCAGGCTCGTCGGAATTGCCCGTAATGCATGCAATGAGCTGCAGCGCGCGGCTGTTCTGAACGGCATGACCAGTCTGGTCGGGAGCCAGCTGATAATGGATGCCGCCATTGCCGTGAAGCGGATTCAAGCGCGTGGTGTACACACGAACAGCTTCTTCGATCTTCTCCGCAGGAACCTCGGTTACTTCTTCAACGTAATCGAGAGTGTACTTCTCTAAGCTGTCGGAGAATGCCTCCCACACGGTACCCGCGCTGATGGTTGCACCACTCTTAAGTTTGACGCTCACGCCGCCCGGGAACAGGGCAGGGTTTTTGGGAAGTCCGGCAGGATTCGACTTTTTACCGCCTTCATTACCTGCGTTCCAGTAGGCATCAAATGAAGCGTCGGCAGGATCGGCGAACTTGGACGGATCGGGCAGCCAAGCATCAGAGATAATGGGCTTATAAGGATGCTCGACCCAAACGCCAGTGGTCGGAATCTTGTGCTTCTCGCCTTCCCATTGGCATTCCTCGGAATCCCAATACGTCGGCTTGTTGTTGTTTTCATCCCAACAAATAAAGCGCTGGTAACGGCCTTTGTACTCCCAGTACTGGTTAATCCAGTCGGGATCACAATCAGCCTCGGTTAGGATGCGGCTCTCCATATCGATGCCGCCGTTCATTTCCATGAACCAGCCCTTTTTAGTGCGGCCATCCTTTTCGGGGTTCCACAAGAACGGAGCGTTTGACCAACGACGTACAAACGCGTTGTCATATGCTTCGTTATCGAGGATCCACTTAAGCCAACCCAAAGACAGGCATAAGTCAGTACCAACGCGCAAAGGTAGCCACGTATCGGCTTCTTTTCCAAGCGGAGTCATACGCGGATCGACTAGAATATGCTTGTAGGCTCGCTGAGCGCAGTCTACAACCGTACGGTTCGTTGAGTCGTAGTTCGAGTACTCGGCAGCGGTACCCCATTGCACGTACACTAGCGGTCCCTGCTCGACTTCCATCCAAGGGGAGCCGATTTCGTCAGTCAGGATGCCAGCGAAGTGGCGCGGGCCTTTGCAGATTTCATAGGCCAAATGAGCATTGGGCGTCGGGAAAATCGACTTCAACGTTCCGTACGGGGGCTGAGCCCATACGCGGGACGTACCGCCCATAGCAAAGTTCGATTCTCCACCATACTTCTCCACTAGCTCCTTGAGTTTGGCGCCAGCTTCGTCAAATGCCTCAGCTAAGGAAATACGAACCCAACCGGGGTCATCCTCACCTTTGGGATTTGTGCGCTTCATGCAGTAGCGCAGACGATCGGGGTGGTACAGGGCTAGCATGGACGATTGAGACTTCGCGCAGCAGTGTCCGCGACTGTGGGCGTTGGACTCGTCGCCCTCAACCTTGATAACCTTGTTGTCTTGGACAGTGACCCAAACGCCGCACTCGACTTTGCCGCATGCGCGGCAACAAGAACGAATGCGCTTGATCTCGCCAGCCGTCGCATCAACGCCTTCTGCAAGCGCTGCCGACGGTGTCGCCGCAAAGCCAACGCTGCTTGCGACAGCAGCGATAGCCGACGCCTTCAGAAAGCTCCGGCGAGTCAGTGAAAGTTTCGCCATATGCCCCTCCTCTCTTCTTATTCTCGTACTGTCTCCTACGGGACCATCCGCCGATCGGCAAAGGACGACCCTACGAGCAAAAAGTTTAGAGATCGAAGAAAAGACCAAATCATAAGGGGTGGATGCTTACACGCGCACATATCATCCGGACAGGATTATTTTGCTTTACACGTCGCCTCTATACTGAGTGAAACGGTTTAAAACACCCGACATGAGGAGGTCACCATGGCTCAACCGCGTCCCTCGCTGACGCTCGTCCTAGATATCAACGAGCAGCTTGATTGCGAAGAGTTCCGCCTAGAAGTTAACCGCTGCTTTTCTTACGTGGGATCGACGTTGGTTCGTAACCACGCGCAGCCAGAAAACATCGCACGTTTTTTGGTGAAAATGGGAACAAGAAGCTACTGGAATTCTAAGGATGAGGGTTCCGACGAACTGTGGACATCTGTTATGGAACGTTGGTTCTTTAACGAGCTACACAAAGTAGCTAACAACCTAAAACTGTTTAACCGCCGCCAGCGCGAGATTGGCAACCCCGAGATTCCTTTTGACTTTTTAGAAATCGACCTACAAAACGGCGCTTGCATCGTTCGTTTGCGTCTTGATTCCAACAGCGATATCGCCCCCGAACACAGCGAGCTGCTTACCCTTTTGCGAGACACTATCAATGCTGGTACCTTGGGCGAGAATGTAACGAAGGTGACGATGCCCGACAATGCTTCCTTCGACCTACAACGCAAAGTGGGGTTAGCCGCAAAAGAGCAGCGCACAAAAGAAATTGCCGCAGAAAAGGCTCGTCAAGCAGAAGAAGAAGAAGCCGCATTACGAGAGGCCGAAAAGGAGGCAGAGGAGGCTTTCTTGGAGTCACCCCTACTTGCCGCCTCCCTCAATAATGAAGAAACTGAAAAGATAAACAATATCCCCGACGTCGATTGGGATGCCTGTTTCGGGTTTGACGAGCCCGACTTCGTCATCGATTACACGCGCTGGAACGTGGAGTACCATGACGGATCCTCGCGGATTTTCGATTCGGTAGAACGTTCGTTTATCGCTTAAACATGCACGAACCAACCCTTTGCGACATGACGAGAAAAGAGGATCGCAACCATGATCGAATCCATCGCCTCCTTTGAGGGACGCATGGCGAAAGTCGAGGGCCCTGCGCGCAGCGGAAAGACCGAAGCGCTCATCCGTCGTTGTATCGTTTTGCTTGAGCGCGGGACCGCGCCAGAATCTCTCCTCATCGAAACAACCACTGCCCAAGGAGCCATAACCTTTCGTACACGCCTCCATACGGCACTAATAAAAGCTAACAACCCAAATGCTGCCGAAATCTCAGCAAACATATGCGTATCGACGGCGTTGGACACCTGCGTGGAACTTCTCTCACAGCCCGCTGCGAGAGAAGCCACCGGGCGCATTCCGCGCATACTCAATAATGTCGAGTACACTTTTTTCCTAGAAGACATGAAAACGCTGGGCCAACCCGTACGTCGGTTGCGCAAAATGCTTGATTTTTTCTATCATCAGTGGAGTAAACTTGCGCCTGAATCAGAATGGCTCCTCGGAGGCGAAGAAACACGCTTACGCGAGCACCTTGATCGCGTATTGCGCAGCGAAGAAGCCATGCTTCCCGAAGAAGCAGCAACATTATGCGCAACCTATCTCATGAGTGAAGAGGGTAAACAAGCTCGCGGACGTTTTGACTATGTGCTATGCGACGACTTCCAAAACCTCAGCTACGCCGAACAAACTTGCCTCTGCTTGCTGGCCAGTAAGCAGATTATGGTTTGCGGAAATGTTAATCAAACACACCGCATCCGCAAAACAAACCCCTACCCTCAGGGCTTTGTGCAATTCAACACGCTACGACACGAGGTGGAAACGTTCACCCTCACCACAACTTTCGGCAGCTCAGCTGTAGCAGCATTCGCAAATAGCCTGTGCACGCAAGGCGACATGAATGTCGAAAAAGCTGCAGAGACACAACACGTCTCGAAAAGCGCGCGCACTGATATCATGTGCATCAAATGGAGCACCCCCGAAGAAGAATTCGACGGACTCACCAAATACCTGCGTGTACTGACGGATGCCGAAAGCGATCCTCGTGAAAGCAGCACCTGCGTACTCGTTCCCAACAAACGTTGGGCTCGTACCGTGCAGCAAGTGTTGGAGCAGCGCGGATTCAGCGTATCGTGCGCTGGCGCCTCGCTGGGCCTGAGCGGCGATCCGCGTGAAGCGTCGCGCGCAAAAGAATTGATAGCCTACGTAAAACTCAACTTGCTGGCAAATCCCCGAGACACCATCGCCTGGCGTTGTTGGTGCGGGTTTGATAATTACCTCACCAACAGCGACGCATGGGAAGACCTACGGGAATACGCAGAATTGCAAGGCCTTTCGCTGCTTGAGGCCTTGGAGAATTTGGCCACACGGGAGAAGTCTTACTCACCCTCCACCGACGAGGCTCCCAAACCCCTCCCCTTCCCTCGCGCCGAGATTCTCATTCAACGCTGGAGAACCGGGCGTCTCTTCATCGAGCAGAACGCTGCGCGTAAAGGGTTTACCCTTCTGCACGCTATAGAAGCCGACAACCTTCCCATTTTTCAAGATGTGGCACGCATGCTTGACGGCGACGAGTCTGCTGACCAGCTGTTTGAAATGGTGAGAGCTCAAAACACCGACCCCGTATTTCCCCATGAGCTTCATACCCTACACATTACACTACCCCAAGCACTCTGTGGTGCATCCTACGATAAGATAGTGGTACTTGCCGCTATCGATGGTTTTACACCGCATCGGGATGCTTTTGAACTCATTAGTACCGAAGAAGACCGCACGGCGGCACTAAATGAAGAACGCCGCCTTTTTTACGATGCGGTTTCTAAGGCCGAGAAGAACCTCATTGTTTCCTGCTTCGAAAAAACGTCTCTCGAGCTTGCAGAACGCGCCAAAATGCAGGTGGTACGCATCACGGCCGAAAACGACGACCGTATTGCCATCGTCCGGCCCTCAACGTTTCTTACCGAAGCTGGAGATGCCTGCCCAGGCATGGTTGGGGGACAATCCCTCTTGGCAGAGTACGATCTCGCCTAAAGCATGCATCACCTAAAGGTAAGGCCCCGACAATTCGGGGCCTTACCTTTACTCATCACCCACTAAACGATGCTTATGCTGCGGCTTCCGCGGTATCGAGCAATTCAGTGAGCACCGTTGCATCCTCTTCCACAAAACCTATCGAAAGCTGCGCCAAACCCTGGTAGAACAAGGTGCGCGAGAAGCGACGCATATCGGTTACCAACAGAGGAAGCCAGTTCAAAAGATGCGCCTGTACGAATTCGCGCTGGGTTCGCAATTGTTCAATCGCAGCATCCTCGTCTCCTTGATGCAGTAGCTCAGCCGTTCGTAAACAGAGGCGCTGCATAAATTCAAGTTCGAGCGCAATATGATCTTCGCCCTCGTTCCACTCCCCGCTCTTGAGGCCATTCTCGCGCAGAATCTCCAACACTTCAGCGCGTGCTTCCTGCATCATCAAACGACGTTCGCTGGTATAAACGCTCTCAAATGGATATGCCGCTGAATATCCATTCACCCCATGGCCAATAAACGTGCGGACAAAATCGATAGCAAGGTCTGTCACGCTATCCTGCCAAGCGCATTTCAAATAGTCGTACAGCTGATGATACCCTTCGTCAACCTTGCTATTGCCCGTTGACGTAGGAAAGCGCATCCCCTGCAACTCCCGCAAGGTTTCCTCGTCAACTTCTTCCCGGAACAAGCGCGCAAGTAATCCGTAGGTCTGCGCCCTCATCTCCGTTAAGGCAATTATATCGACCCCATTCTCAGCCATAGCCTTATGCTCCCTTCTCGCCGTTTTCGGCACCTTCAACGCATGCCGCCTGCACTTCAGGCATCAGTGCGCGTCCCAAATCGGTTAACTGCCAAGCGTGGTCATTCCAAACCAGCGCATCCGTACGTTCAAGCATGTCGATAAAGTGACCACCGAAGCGACGAGGGTTCTGCACAACCTCAAATACGTCAACGATGTCTTCAATCTCCTTTTTCGAGCGCGGCGTTTCGTCAACCGCCTCCATTACCGCACGGTACACATCTCTATACAGACTGTCTCGGTCAAGAACAATGCTGCGGAACTGAGCGCCCCCCGTTAGCTCGTCATACACTTCCAAGCCTTCCTCGGTGGCGTGCCATATCGGATCAACGCATTCCTTAATTTCAAGATACTGGGCTCCCTCTTCAACGTCTTCGCGCTCTTCGGAAACCTCTGGCATCTCAAGACGTAAGGCGCCTGCACGCTCAAGCATGCGGCATAGCGTCATAGGAGCGTACACCGAGCGGTTATCACGCTGCAATTCGTCAACCTTCTGGCTCAAGACGCTCGATAAGCCCCCCTCGCGGCACCAATCAATAATGGCAAGCAACACGGGACGCCTCGCCGGATTGCGATCGAGCAAAGCAAGTGTTGCCTCGCGCGCACCGCCTTGGCGATCAGGCGTATACACAGCATCACGCTGCAATACAGGAGGCATGTTTCTCATAGTGGGGAAGTCGACCACGTCAAACGGATTATCTTCATCCATATTCTCTTGGTCGATCTCAGTATCGTCTACTGCAAGCGGATCGAACTCGTCGTCCATATCTAGCAAGCCGGAAAACGCAGCTTCTGTCATAGGTCCCTCCTTTGTGAACTCTTACTTTGCATTCAGTATAGAGAGGACACACACGCCCCCATCATCTCGAAAGGGGTAAAACGCCACGCTCGGCGTTGCGCATATCATACGCAGCGGAGTGTTTTAGCTATAAGCTATTCCACCATAGGCGATCAGGCGTTTTTCCTCCTTGATCTTTCACTTCGCCCCCGTATAATCGTTTTCACGTTGCAAGAAGCGGGGCTTCTTCAAGAAAGGAAGCTCTTATGGCCAACGTAGCTTGGGGCAAGAAAATTCTTGCCGTTGCGGTTTTGGGATGCTTATGCGCCCTGATCGCAGTTCCCGCGTACGCGTTTTACTACGTGCACGACGAGGAAACCGCTTCTCAAAGCGGCCAAGGCGTAATCGAGGTTACGTGCACCATCGATGCAACCTCGATCGGAGAAGGCGTAAGGACCGATTTGATTATCCTTCCGGAAGGCAGCACCGCCAAAGACTGCCTCAACGAAGCTATCGTGTCCAGCAACAGTCAGAACGGCCTCAGTGCCATTCACGACTACAGCACCACGAGCCTAAAGGACTACCTGTCCGAAAAGCAGTGGAGCTGCGCTGTCTTCGAGGCCGGCTCTCAAAAGCCGGGCACGCACACCACGTACGACACATTGGGTTCGGCGGAGCAGGACACTCCCCTGAATCGCTTTGACTGCGTGGTTTTCACGGTAGCGTAAGCTACGAAGAGAAAGGGGTGGAAGACCAACCGCCCCTTTCCCAGCATCATCCGGATTGGATGATTTTTTTCCTGCGCAGTCAATCATCCCGTAACGACCTGCACTCTTAGTTAAAAGATCCTTATATTATACTTGCTTGAATATAGTTATATGACTGGTGTACGAGCTGGGGAGTAGGTATGATAGTCGCTGGCTTATTCAGGGGAGAAGGGCAGGCATATGGGGATCAAAGTACCTCGCATAACCATCAACGCCGACTACGGCGAAGAATCCTCATTTGGAGAGTTGAGCCTTATTTCAGTTGGGTACGGACTTCACCAAGCCTGGGTCTATGCCACAATGTTTGGAACCTCGGCTCTATTCGGAGTGCAAACCTACGTTTCCGGGCTGTATGGAAGTCACATCTCCCTCACGTTTCTCGTATCCATCGTAGTTTTTGGTCTCTGTTTACTGGTAGCAGGCGCGCTCAATCGCCAGTTGACGACACCCATTTTGTCACGCAAGACACTTGTCGCCGCAAGTATTCTTACCTCAGGAGGAACAGCACTTCTTATACTTCCCCTCAATTCACCGCCCGCCATGTTTGGTCTAGAAGTTACCGCAGGTATCCTTACAGGAATAGGTTCAGCTCTGTTAATCCTGCATTGGGGAGCCATCTACGCACGCTGTGATGGTTCTTCTATCGTACTCAATTCAGCTATTGCTATCGCCATCGGCTTCGGAGTGTATGCTATGTTTCTCAGACATGCGCCAGCCCCACTTGGCGCATGTCTCACCGCGCTTATTCCTTTGATAGAATGTGCACTACTATGGAAAAAAGCGTCAGGATTGCCCCATGTCGACATTCCCGTTTTCAATCCTCTACCGGTAAAACAAGGTAAGTTCGCCTTAAAATTTGGTATTCCCGTATTCGTGTTCGGATTGGCCTTGGGGATGTTGCGACAAACCTCCATTCAATCTATCCTTCCCGCAGCAACAGCCATAGCGCAGATCATCATGCTTTTAGCAGCCGGAACCGCCACGGTTCTTATTCTTATTACCATCCTTGCCATCGGAGACACCAATCGTTGGAATCGCTTCTTTAGACCACTCGTTCCCTTTATTGCCGTCGCGTTATTCTTTCTACCCTTTTCTGGGGGACCAAACAGCGAGCTAGCCACAGCCGTGCTACTCATCGCCTATATGTGTTTCGAGGCGCTCATGTGGATATTCTTCGGCGAGCTCGCCCAGCGTTTCCGCCTCTCTCCCCTGTTCGTCTATGGCTTTGGACGTGGTCTCCTTGCTTTGGCTGCACTTGCCGGATCACTGCTACCTATCGTTGCAGCGGATTGGGGCTCTCAGCTTCCTTTTGGAGAAAACAGCCTGCTTATCGTTGTGCTCATTGTAATTGTTGTTGCTTACGCCCTTCTCCCCGACGAGCGCGACATTGAGGCGAGTGTTGCCCCCTCACGTATTGTTATACCAGATGCCAAGTACGACGACACCTTAAGTACACCGGCCGAGCCCACCTTGAAAACAAAAGAGCTTTCGGAGACCTTGGAGAAAAGCGAAAGCTTTCCTTCCGAACACTCGGAAGTCGCAAAAGAAAAGAACACTGTCGTGGCTCCTGGCAGCTCTCCGTTAATCACAGCATCTCTCCAAGCGCAGGAAAACGAATCGGAGCGCAGCGGCAGCGGTCGCTTTCGCACAAAGTGTGAAACTGTCGCTAACACCTACCTCCTCTCTAGCAGGGAAACTGAAGTTATGTTCTTCCTGGCCAAAGGCCACAATTCAGCCTACATACAAGAAAAACTCTACATATCTGAGGGAACCGCAAAGACGCATATTCGGCACATCTACCGCAAATTGGATGTACATACGCAACAAGAACTCATGCGCCTCGTCGAAGTGGCGAATTCCTGCGAATAAACCTTGATGTACAGAGCTACAAAACGAAGGTAACCCACTTTGTTCAACCGGACAAAGGTATTGCCGTCTGAGGAAACAGGTCGAAGAAACACCATGCCCTCGACCTGTTTGGTGGAACTCGCTACTTTTCTGGCATCCGCCACAACAGAACAAAGCCCGCTATGAACAGTACCGATATAGAGAGAACTCCTATCGAGGGATTACCAGTGATCTGCGTAAACACACTAACCAACAAGGTACCCAACACAGCGGCATACTTGCCAAAGATATCAAAGAAGCCAAAATATTCGTTGGCGTGCTCCTTGGGAATAAGCTTACCAAATTCGCTGCGCGAAAGCGCCTGAATACCACCTTGAAACAGCCCTACGCAAATGGCGAGTATCCAAAACTCGAAAGCTTCTCGCAGGAAGAACGCTGCAAACAGCGTGATGCAGAAATAGGCAGCGATAGCTACCAGCAACATGCGTTTCGTACCGAACTTCGTTGACAATCGCCCGTAAGCAATAGCTGACGGGAAGGCAACAAACTGCGTTACCAGCAACGCCAGAACCAGCTGCGTTGCATCGATGCCCAGATCGGTACCGTAACTGGTAGACATCTTAATAATGGTATGCACGCCATCGATATAGCAAAAAAATGCGAGCATGAACAAACGTAGCTTACGATCTTTGAATATACGCTTAACGGTACACCACAAACCCGAGAACGTAGCGTGCAGCAAGTTTGCTGCACGCTCTTTATAGTGAGTTTGATGCACATTGCGAATGAGCGGGATACTGAATACCACCCACCACACCGCGGTAATAAGAAATGCTATCTTCATGCCCGCATCCATAGGAATGCCTATACTCGGCCCCGCCAAAACAATAGCCAAACAAGCGACAAAAGGCACACACGAGCCAACATAGCCCCAAGCATAGCCTTGCGATGACACTTCGTCATAACGAGCATCGGTGGTCGCGTCTACCAAGAAAGCATCATAGAACACCATCGAACCGTTCAGCATAACCGAGGCAATCACATAGACAACCAGAAAGACCAAAGCTGTCTCAGGGATACCCAGTGCCGCGAGCGCAATAGCCCCCGTGCCTACCGTACCAATGAAGAACTTCTTCTTGTTACCCTTAAGATCAGCGAGACTCCCCAAAATAGGCATGGCAAGCGCGAGCAGAAGGGATGCAACAGTTTCCGCATAACCCCACGCAACCACCACCGAGGAGCCCGGCTCTGCCAGTGTTTTAAAATATATAGGAATAAGCGCAGTTGCCAACAGCACGAACGCCGAATTGCCTACGTCATACATAATCCAGCTGCGTTCCTGCCTGGTTATCCTACCGAGCGCCATTCCGTACCTCCCTCAATCGCTTCCCCCTTGCGTCGACGGCAAACTCACCGCTCACCAAGCGCACCGTTTATCTGTGGCACTTTCCACAAGCATCATCCGCACGCAACACCACGAACAGGTTTTTCTTTTCACAACTGGGAAACCGACGGTTAACAAGTATGGCCTCATTGTATATGATAGCGCATAGCGACATCGGTAAAATTAACGTCAGGAATGGAGCCCTTTGTCATGCCCGCTCTCATCACTCATGATTTCTTTGGACAGGATGTCTATGATCGTCTTTTTCGCACCATCGGCGGCACGCATGACGAAGCGCAAGCATTCCTGTTAGGTAACCAAGGACCCGACCCACTGTTTTACTCAATAGTTAGCCCCAGACTGCGCGAACACAATCGCCTCGGCAACGTCATGCACAACGAGAAACCTAGCGAGCTTATCGCTGCATTCAAAAACTCATTGAGCATCCTCAACGAAGACGAGCTACCCCTTGGCCGCGCATACGCTTTCGGGTTCGTCTGTCACTACACACTAGATTCCCTCGTGCATCCTTTGGTGTATTTTAACGAATACCGCCTGTGTGATGCAGGCGAGCCAGGACTTTCGCGCGTCGATGGCAACGAGGTACACGCCACTATTGAAAGCGAACTGGATGAACTCGTGCTGTTTGAAAAGCGCGGAGAGACCATAGAAACGTTTTCTCCTTGGCGTGAGATATTGCAGGCCGACGACCGCGTACTGGCCGTCATATCGAAGATGTACGCCTATGCGGCGCTTGTTGTGTACGGGCGCATTATTCCACAAGATATGTTTGCAACTTCCGTACGCGGCTTCCGTAGCGTACAAAAACTATTCCATTCTCCCACGGGACGCAAGCGTGCAGCCCTCGGACGAATTGAGCAATTGATACGACCCTTCTCGTTTTTTCAATCCATGAGCCACCGACCCGTTGAATTAACGGAAAGCGTCTACGACAACCACGAACATCAACCTTGGGAAGACCCGTACACCGGAGAAAAAAGCACCGACAGCTTTTGGGATCGATACTATAAAGCGCTTGAAAAAAGCGTACTCAACATTGAAGCATTCGACAACGTAAGCTTCAGCCTAGAAGAGGCTCGTACACTAACCCAAGAACGAGACTTCTCAGGACGTCCCGTTGTGGCCACCTTGCTGTCAGTAGAAGACCGTCAACCCGTCACGCCAATTAGGACATCATGCTCCAAGTCGATCTGACAATCCCCTTTTGGCTAGAACTTGCCGCCGCACTAACCGGCGGGCTTTCGGGTGCCATGAGCGCCGTGCGAGCTCGCTACGATATCTTCGGTGTCGTATGCATTGCCCTCACCGCTGGCTTGGCTGGCGGCATCATGCGCGACCTGCTACTGCAAAACTACGGCATCTACGCCTTCCAAAACCCACAGCTGCTGATGGCGTGCGCCGCGGCTGGCGTAGCCGTGTTCTACTTCGGCAAACTCGCTGCCTACCTAGATCCCATTATCGCACTACTCGACAACCTCTCAGTAGCGCTTTGGGCTGTGATTAGTGTAGGTAAGTCACTATCCGCAGGCCTAGACGTTGTACCCGCTGTCATCCTTGGTACCGTTACTGCTGTGGGCGGAGGCATCTTACGCGACGTGTTTATGAACCGCGAACCTGAGGCATTCCAAGCTGGAACCCTCTACGGCTCGGCGGCACTCATTGGCTCAATCGTATACGCCTTGATGAAACAAAACCATATCCTCGACCAATACGCTGCCATTGCCTGCGTAGCTATTGTTTTGCTGTTGCGTTACGCATCACTGTTCTTCGGATGGAGAACCAGCGAGCCACGTGATTACACCGATGTAGTAACCAGTGCCGTTGCACGTCCCGTGCGATCGGTGGCTCGCCGCGTGCGTCCTCCAGAGGGTAAAGTGAAGCGCGACCGCGATCGTAAGTCACGTGGTTACGAGCGCCTACGGCGTATTTGGCGCGCACCCGGCAGCACCTCTCCCCTGCCACCCCTCAATACCGAAACAACAGACCACACGCCTGATAGCACCGAACACGCAAGCGACCATATCCTCGTTGACCGCAACGAACTACGCCGCATTAAAGGCAACAGCGAGGAAGATCCCTTTGAAGAATGAACGGTACTTAGTGGCTTTATTCTACTTAGAAACAAACAAGGTGTCCATGTGGCACAAATTGCCCCGTTATGCCGCCTTCCCTGCCTTAGGTGCGCAATAGCAAGCAAAACGGGGCAATCTTCATCATCGAGATGTCTTACACCTTTAGGCGATTCCGCCGATCTAAATCGAAAACTTGCTACACGTTCTTCAATAAGATAGTGCTCATCGTGTCAGCGGTATGCTCGCAGGCATCGCAACATTTTTCCATGCGGTCAAAAATCTGCGTCCACACCAACACGCGCATGGGGCTTTCGCGATCCTGCGTATGTAGCTTACGAATAACCTTCAAGAACAGCTGGTCAGCCTCTTCCTCATACGTGTTTACGTCAATGATAAGCTGCTTGAATGTTTTAGACTTCTTGAAGTTACGGAAGTCCTCCATAGCCTTATCAAGCGCCTCACAACTTTTCTTGATAAGGCAGGCAAACTCGAGGGCATCTTCGTGCATGACATGGATATCATACATATAGAAACGCTGCATCACATCTTCAATATAGTCGATGATATTATCCAAGAACTGAGCGAGCTCAATGATATCCTCGCGCTCGATGGGCGTAATGAAGTCGGTTGCCACCGTCTGAAAGATGGCATGATTGATCTCGTCGCCTTCGTGCTCGAGTTCATGAGCGCGTTCCATAACAGGCCTCAGGTCCTCTGCTGCGGTAAAGCCTTTAATGGCTTCAATAAGCAGATCGGCCTCCTTCACCGTCAACTCAGATAGCTTCTCGAACTGGTCAAAATAATCGAACTTGTGCTTCTTCGCCATTCTTCAACTCCTTTAGAAGAAAAGTAGGAACAAGTGGGCAAACGCAAACCCGAGCAATCCGCATCCGGGAAATGTTAGAACCCACGTCTTCACCATGTCAATTGCAATACCCCACTTCACCGCACTTTTACGCTTCGCCGCACCCACACCCATGATAGCCGTAGTATTGGTATGCGTTGTAGAAACCGGAAGCCCGGCAAAAGTGGATAACATAAGGCAGAAAAACGTTGCGCAACTGGCTGCGAACCCTTGGTAGGGTTCCAACTTCACCATATTTACGCCAACATTTTTAATAATGCGCTCACCGCCTATTGCTGTACCAATGCCCATATTTAGTGCACAAAGGAACATAAGCCACACCGGCAACGCCATCTGGTCGGGCTGACCAAGGCCTGCGGCAAGCGAAATGGCCAGGATGAAAATACTCATGAATTTCTGACCATCTTGTGCTCCATGCATGAACGCCACACCTGCCCCAGAGGCTACCTGGGCCCAGCGAAACGTCTTCACAGTATTCATGCGATCCATATTGCAACAAGCACGTTCTACGATTTTAGAATTGAGCCATCCCAGAAAAAAACCGAGCAGTGTAGACAAAAGAATGCCATAAACCACTTTCATCCATTCGCCACCGTTAATGGCGCCAAACCCACCTTGCAACGCAATGGCTGCACCGGTAAGACCCGCAATAAGAGAATGACTTTGACTGGTGGGAATGCCGAAATACCAAGCGGTTACTCCCCACACAATAATGGCAACCATAGCAGCCGTAAGGGCAATAAGGGACTGGTGTGCGTCTCCACCAAAATCAACCATGTTGAAAATGGTCTCAGCAACAGCGGCCGTAACTAACGACACCAACAACAGCCCCAAAAAGTTGCAGATAGCGGCCATAAGAATAGCCCATTTGGGCTTCATAGCTCGCGTTGAGACCACCGTGGCGATAGCATTAGGAGCGTCGGTAGCACCATTGACGACAATAACGCCAACATTAAGCAGGGTTACTGCCACCAGCATAGGATTTGAGGCGAGCTCGGCAATAAACGAGGCCCACTCTATGGTCACGACGTTCCCTTCGACAAAACAGTAAAAAGGCCCAGCAGCAGTCCAGTTTAACGTAAATCTTACGTATAAAAGTGACGGCGAGGTGCTTTTTACGTCGATAAATACGCCATTAGGTAAAAACTGTGCAAAGTCCCCTCTTTTCGGCATCATATTGGCGTATTGCTAGGGCAACGCAAAATTACGCGGGACAATCCCGATTTTCCCACAATGCGCAGCCTGATAAACTACCAGTAAATCACTCTGATTTTATGCGTCGTTAGGGGCACCTTGGCATAACTTCAGCGTAAAACGATGAGGGGGGATTACATGAAGAAGGGGATACAGCTGCCACTGCAGACGAGCGACCTTGTCGTCGGTTTCATGGTGTGGGTTATCTTGTCGTCGCTTTTGCCGTTCATTAAACAAGACATTGCCATACCAGCAGATCAGGTAGCACTCATTACCGCCATCCCGGTAATATTAGGATCAGTACTGCGCGTACCGCTGGGGTATCTAACAAACCTACTTGGAGCCCGCACAACGTTCCTCGCTAGCTTTATTTGTCTACTGGGTCCTGTCTGGCTTATCAGCGAAGCGACCACCTATGAGGCGCTTGTTGTTGGTGGGATATTCTTGGGGTTCGGAGGGTCCGTGTTCTCGATAGGTGTCACTTCGCTTCCCAAGTACTTTCCCAAAGAACGGCACGGTTTTGTAAATGGCGTATATGGCTTCGGCAACATGGGCACCGCACTAACCACCTGGCTTGCGCCCCTTGCTGCAGTTGCATTAGGTTGGAGAACAACCGTAAAATTATATGTCGTATTGCTGGTTGTAATTATCTTCTTAAACGTGATGTTGGGCGATCGCAACGAACCGCACGTTAATACACCAATCGTTGCACAGATCAAGGCTATAGGGCTCGACTCCCGCCTTTGGGTTTTGTCGCTATTCTACTTTGTTACTTTCGGCGCCTTCGTGGCGCTTACCGTGTATCTGCCAAACTTTCTTACCTCATATTATGTAGTGGACGGCGTGATAGCAGGGGCTTTAACAAGCGTATTTATCATCACAGCAGCGATCATGCGTGTTTTAGGAGGTTGGCTGGCTGACCGCCTCGATTGCTTCCGTCTGCTTGCAGCTGTGTTTGCAACTCTTACTGCTGGCGCCATCATCCTCGCTATCGCGCCAGAACTGCCCGCGTATCTCATGGGCATCTACCTTATCAGCGTCGCCTGCGGCATTGGTAACGGTGCAATATTCAAACTGGTTCCCACTTACTTCATGAAACAAGCAGGACCCGCAAACGGTCTCATATCCATGTGGGGTGGCCTCGGTGGATTTTTTCCACCCCTGGTTTTATCGGCCAGTACCACCGCCTTCGGCACCAATGCACCTGGCTTAGCAGCTTTCGCGGCACTATCGCTAGCATGTTTAGCGGTGGCACAACATATAAGAAAACGCGAGACCTATGTGAACATTTAGGCGTAGTAAGCAAAAACCCGACGACGTTCGGCACCAATAGTGGTTTGGCTGTTATGTCCAGGCAGTACAACCGTGTCGTCAGGTAAAGAGGCTAAACGCTTAAGCGAACGGCGCATATCGTTCATATCTCCACCCGCAAAGTCGGTACGACCAATAGAGCCACAGAACAGCGTGTCACCTGACACCAACACGGGCGCACCGACGGGGTTCTCCGTGCGCTCCGGATCAAGGAAGAGGCACATGCTTCCTTTAGTATGCCCTGGTGTAACAATAGTTTTCCATGTCATGGTGCCCATTTTTAGCATCTCACCATCAACAAGCGTTCGATCCACCGGACAAGGACTAAAACGTGTGTCATCGCGCGGCAGTTTTTCGTCGCCGCAAATCATGGGCGCGTCGATAGCAGAGGCAATAACGCATGCCCCTGTTTTGTCAGCCAATTCCTTCGCCCCGCCCACATGATCGGAATGGCGGTGCGTTAAAATGATGGCATCCAGTTTGCGCCCGCTCAATGCCTCAATAATTTTGTCAGCCTTGCAGGTAGGGTCAACCACCATAGTAGCCGTACCATCAGAGATAATATATACGTTGTTTTCCAGCATACCCAGCACAAGAAATTCGACCGGTACGCACGTTCCCTTTACTTTGAAAGTCATTTCATGCACTCCTTCTTATCGTTCTGCTCATGTTGCGCAGGTCTTACTTTTTCTTACGCGCCGTCTCTCCCGGAAGCATGCGACGAGCATCAAATACACCCTCGATACCTCGCAGCTTACCCAACACCAGATCGATATGCAGAATATCCGAAACCTGGAACAAAAATCGCATTTCAACCATGCCATCGCGATGCGAGGTGGTGGAGGAGGTAAGCACGTTTGTACCCTCTTCCGCCAACAGAACCGCCACGTCGCGCAGTAGATTCATACGGTCAAGCGCTTCAATAAATACTTCCACTTGGTATGAAGTACTCTTTGATGGCTCATTTTCCCACGATACCTCGATAATTCGTTCAGGCTCGGTCTTAAGGTCTTGCGCGTTTGGACAATCGGCACGATGTACAGACACCCCGCGGCCACGCGTAACAAACCCAAGAATATCGTCACCCGGCACGGGGTTACAACAGCGAGACAAACGAACCAACACGTCATCGACGCCTTTCACTACCACACCATTCGAGCTATGGGTCTCGTGTTTCTTGGGGCGCTTCACGCTGGTAAGCATGGGGGGCATCTTGCCAGTGGACATATCGTCCGCGCCCATACCTAAGGTATCCGATTCTTCGTTGCCTTTATCCACAAGAATCTTTAGCAGGCGGTTCGACACATGCTGAGAGCTCTCCTTGCCGGTGCCGATGCTTACCAACATGTCATCGGGATCGTTGTAGCCTAAGTGTTCGGCCACCGTCTTCACGGCTCGCGCAGACTGAGCACTTGAGATGCCTAGACCGTGTTTGCGCATCTCTCGCGTAAGTTTATCGCGACCATTTTGCAAGTCGTCACTGCGACTTGCTTTACTAAAATACGCGCGTATCTTACTGCGAGCCGAGGGAGTCTTTACTTGGTTGAGCCAATCACGCGAGGGGGTTGAACTCTTTTGCGTTAGAATCTCAACACGATCCCCCAACTGCAGCTCGTAAGTAAGTGGCACGATAGCGCCATTTACCTTAGCGCCCACGCAGTGATTTCCCACCTCGGTGTGGATAGCATAGGCAAAATCTACCGGTGTTGATCCGGCACGTAGACTCATCACTTCACCCTTGGGCGTGAACACAAACACCTCGGTAGGGGCTAAATCAACTTTTAAGTCTTTAAGGAACTCACGTGAATCTTGCGATTCATCCTGCCAGTCCACCATCTGGCGAAGCCAACCCAACTGCTGATCGAGCGCATCTCCATCGCCACGCCCACCCTTTTCCTTATAGCGCCAGTGCGCCGCGACACCATACTCACTAGTACGATGCATGTCCTCAGTACGTATCTGCACTTCGAGCGGACGAGCCGCCGGCCCAATGACGGTAGTATGTAAACTCTGGTACATATTAAACTTCGGCATGGCAATATAGTCTTTGAAGCGTCCAGGCATGGGATGCCACAACGTATGGACGGCCCCCAATGCCGAATAGCAATCTTTCACCGACTTAACAATAACGCGTACGGCAATAAGATCGTATATTTCCGAGAAACCCTTGCCTTTTTTGGTCATCTTTTGATAGATGGAATACAGGTGCTTCGGACGACCCATAATCTGAGCCTGAATGCCCACTTTTTCCAACTCATCGCGAAGAGTGCGAATAATCTGGTCCAGATAACCCTCACGCTCGGCACGGCTTTCTGTAACCATGCGGCTAACCTGCTTGTACTTATTGGGCTCAAGATAATAAAACGAGAGATCTTCCAACTCCCACTTGAGGTTGTTAATACCCAAACGATGAGCAATGGGTGCATATATCTCCAGCGTCTCACGCGCCTTAAAGATACGTCGGTCTTCACGCAACGCCCCCAAGGTACGCATGTTATGCAGACGATCGGCAAGTTTAATAACAATAACGCGGATATCTTTACTCATAGCCACAAACATCTTGCGAATGGTTTGCGCCTGCTCATCGGACAGGCTCTCCACCTCAATACGAGTAATTTTCGTGACGCCTTCAACCAAGCAGGCAACCTGCTCGTTAAATTCACGCGCCACTTCGTCGGTCGTTGTCTTGGTATCTTCCACCGTATCATGCAACAGCGCGGCGGTAAGCGTCTCAACATCCATACGTAGGTCGGCGAGAATAATGGCCACTTCGACCGGATGAGCAACGAACGGCTCACCACTCTTGCGACATTGTCCCGCATGGGCTTCGCTGGCAAACTTGAAGGCTTTAGCAAGCATGGCCTGATCGGAAACAGGAAGATACGTAGAAGTAAGACGTGCAAGTTCGGTAAAGCGCTCCTCGGGCGTTTCGGTACGCCGTGAACCATTCCCTTCTGCACGTGCCTCCGCAGAAAAAGCTTTCTCGGCAACATGCGCACGTCCCAACAGGTTGTCCTCAACCGTTTGCTTGTGTGCTTCTTGCTCGAGAGACTCTCCCAGTAACTCTTCGTGGTTTTTAGCATCCTTGCTCATGCGTGGCCCCCTTTCTATCTGAGGACTCAGCGATCCATAGCGCTCGCGGGCAGAATAGGCCTCGAAACGCGTAGATGCAGACTAACAGAATCGCTATTCATCGCCCAGTCCCGAAAGGCCTGAAATATCGCACGCTCTCCCAGGCCTTCGCGATAGCGCACGCTGTCGGTAAGCTCAACCTTACTCTGCGTATCAACTACATGAATGGAACGAGTGACTTCTCCCGATGCATAAGCAGTATGGGTCTCAATAAGACCCAGCTCCCGAAATACCGCCACACCACATGCGGCCGAAGAAGGGCTTATAACACAACCCCCCTCACTCGCCAACTGTGCTAAATCGGCATTACTCATCGTAAAGAACTCGCAGGCTTGCTGACGCTGCAGAATACGTAGGCGACGATAGACCTGAGCAAGACAATCGTGATCGGGCGTCATGTCGCGCAAGATTTGCTCATTAATGCCCGCATCCCCACGACCAAACAACAAATGCACCTGAGCAGAGCCACCATCGCGCCCTGCGCGACCACTCATCTGGTTAAATTCGATCTCATTGTATGGCAGGTGATAAAGCACGACATGTCGAATGTTTGGGATATTTACACCCTCACCAAACGCGGATGTAGCCACCAATACCGACAGCGCATCAGTGCGGAACAACTCCTCGACACGAGCGCGCTCGATGCGCGTAAGACCTGCATTATAAAAACCAATAAGCGGCGCAATCTGCGGCACTCGTTTACGAAGCGCTCGAGCCACCGCCACCGATTGCTCGCGTGAATTCACATATACAACCGTTTTGCCACCGCCAGCAACCAGATTTGCTAGATAATCATCGCGATTCTTAAGGTTACGGCGATCGTCTATTCCAAGATTAGGTCGATCGGCATCATCAAGTACTAACTCTTCAATGGGCAGCACCGACCTAATGGCAGCCGCAATGTCGTCGGTAGCGGTAGCGGTAAGCGCCAGAACAGTGGGTTTACCCAGCTGGGCAACAGCACTTCCGATGGCAGTGTAGGCAGGACGCTGGCCCGCCTTCGCCTGTCCAATATGATGAGCCTCGTCTACAACCACGAAACCAATACGCCCCGATTGCGCAAATTCCCCTGCATGATAACCTAAAAACTCGGGCGTGGTAAGCAC
>JAEWYG010000107.1 GCA_023395755.1 Actinomycetes bacterium
AGGCGAAGGGCTTTTAGAGGTGCAAGGTTTTTGATCTGATACACCCAAAAACCTTGCATTCATTATAGCAAAAACTAGCATGAAATGCCACTTGAACTGGGATTATGACTTATGGAGCAGACCCTATTTATACTATTCACCAGCAATACACCAACAAGCACTAATCCAAGCCCAGAAATTTTTGCCAGGGTTAACCGCTCGCGAAAAAGCCACGGCGACAGCACCGTTACGATAATAGGTCCGCAGTAATAAGCGAGTGATGCTGGTCCGACTCCTATCAGTCGGTATGCCTCAAATAAGAAGAGCCAACTAGCTCCAAGCGCTGCACCAGACACAACAAGGCAAACTAGATCATGCGGATGCTTGTGGCACGTGAGTTTTCGTTGGGTAACAAATAGTACCGCAATGAGCAGCATTGCGCCAATCAGTGTGCGCAGAAACACGATCTCGGAACTTGAAAGCATAATGCAACTTGCCATAATACCGTTGCTGCCACAGAGAAGCAGGGCTGCAAAGTATTTGATGTAGGATCTTCCCACGAAGGTTCACTTTCTTTTCGATAATTTTGCGTTAAGAAGTTTCTCATGTTGCTGTTAATTACAAAAGCGAATGTTTATCATAGATCCGATGAAGAAAATGCATGCAAAGGTATAAACTCGCTGGGGATGAAGGACAGGGGAGTGGACGCAAATATTCAGAAATATCTGGCGTTTATTAAGACGGTTGAGTATGGCAGTTTTACTAAGGCTGCAGAGGTGTTGTCTTATTCTCAATCGGGCATTAGCCGCATGATCGCCGATTTAGAACGTGATTGGAAGGTGTCTCTTCTCGCTCGTAGTCGTGCGGGTGTGAGTCTCACCTCTGACGGAGCGCGACTTTTGCCGTTCGCTCAGAGTGTTTGTACAGAATACGGCAAGCTGCAGGTGCAAGTGGATGATATGGCGGGCATGAAGTCGGGCCTTATACGCATTGGTACGTTCTCCAGTGTGGCTACGCACTGGCTGCCGCATATTATTCGTGCTTTTCAGCAAGATTACCCTTGTATTGATTACGAATTGGTGATGGGGGATTATGGTGAGATTGAGTCATGGTTGCTTGATGGCCGCGTAGATTGCGGTTTCCTGCAGCTGCCAACGCATCTCGATTTAGAGATTCTGCTAATCGATCACGATGAACTTATGGCAGTGGTGCCGGAAGATCATCCCCTTGCCGCAAAGGAGTGCATACCCCTTGAGGAGCTTTGTGACGATCCCTTTTTGTTACTGCATAAAGGTGAGAATACAGTGGTTGCAGATGTGTTTGGCCGCGCCGAGCTGCGTCCCGATGTTCACTTCACCACCTGGGATGATTATGCCATTATGGCCATGGTTGAGTGTGGCTTAGGTGTCGCTATCCTTCCTGAACTTATTTTGAAGCGTATCCCGTATCGTATTGCTGTGCGCCCTTTGGCTCAACCCGCATTTCGTACCATTGGTTTTGCGCTGAAAGACAAGGAAAACGCCTCGCTGGCTACGAAGCGCTTCCTCGAATATCTTGACTGTCGATAGCCGTTGCACCTCGCTCGTTGGTTGGCAGTGCTTTGATTGGTAATGAGATGGTGATGTAGCTATCAAATGAGATACCTCTTGTGTCGCATGGTGTGCTCCCGTATACTCTCTTTCGTTCGGGATGACCCGGATCCTGAAGGCGTCGAGCCCTGTTCAGCAGGAAGTTCCGACTTTAGGTTTTGTCTGCCGGGACAACCCGGAAACACCGCGATCAAAGACACGCGCCACCGTTGCACATGCAACGGTGTAGAAATGCGCTCTGATCGCTAGCACGCAAGCGGAGCGAGAACATGACTAACCAAAAGGCGGACTTCGTGGGGGACGCGGAAACCGAAAGGCATCAGGCGCAAAAAACAACGCCGGCTGCAGAGAGAAAAACTAAAGATAATCGGGCATCCCAACAAGTGGCGGATGAACGTGCCTACTACGAGAATCGCAGCGCTGTTGACACGGGTGATCTAGAGGTTGCCGTACCAATCGAGCGCACCAATAATCAGCGCGCGGGCGATACTAAGATCACACGCATGGGTACGGACAGTACGCTCAAGTTGCTTTTAGAATTCTCCATCCCAGCTGTGGTGGGCGTGCTGGTGCAGACGCTCTATAACGTTATTGATGCCATGTATGTGGGCGCTGCCGTCGGTGCTGATGGCTTGGCGGCAACGACGGTGGCGAACCCCGCCATGACATTTATGGTTGCTATTGCCATGTTGGTGGGTGTGGGCGGAAATGCACTTGCGGCTATCAAGTTGGGGGAGCGCAAGAAGCGTGTGGCCGAACGCGTATTGGGCAACAGCTTTGTGCTGTTGTTGGCGGCGGGCGTGATTGTGTGGATTGTGGGCATGCTGGCACTCGACCCCATTTTGCGCGCTTCAGGTGCTGACGAGGTGATACTGCCTCATGCGCGTGCCTTCATGATCGTAATTGTGGCGGGCTGTCCGCTGCAGTTTATCGCTTTCGGCATGAATAACTTCATCCGTACAGCAGGACATCCGAACCGGGCGCTTGGCTCCATGCTTATTGGTACGGGTGCGAACGTGGTATTAGGCTATCTGTTTGTTATGGTATTGGATGGCGGTATGATGGGTGCCGCTTTGGCGACGGTATGTTCGTGGGCTCTGTCGGCTGCGTTTGTTATGCAGTTCTTCCTATCGCGCACTTCTCCTATGCCTTTGCGTCGCGCGTCGCTGGGGATTAAGCCAAAAGTAGCCTTACGCATCTGTGCATTGGGTGTAGCACCTGCGGTAATGGAGTTGGGTTTCGCTGTGTCGAACATGATCATGAATAACCTACTCATGAGCTTTGGTGCATACGATGCCCTTGGTTCTGACGGAGCATTGGCTGTAATGCGGGTGCTCTCGGCGGTAGGCTTATTCACTATTATGCCCTCTATGGGTATTGCGATGGGCGCTCAGCCAATTATCGGATACAACTACGGTGCCCGAAATTTCGGACGCATGAAGCGTACCTTGGGGCAGGCTATCGTGCTAGGGGTAGCTATCACTACGCCACTATGGTTATCGGTATTGTTCCTGCCGGACATGTATTCACATATGTTCAGTCTACCGGCAGAGTATTTAGATGCGACAGCTTGGGCATTGGTGGCCTATCTGGTGTTTATTCCGATCATCCCCGTATCGCTCATTGGTTCCAACTACTTTGATGCCACTGGACAAGCGTTCAAGGCCACGATACTTACCCTTACGCGTCAGATACTATTCTTTATTCCACTGTTGTTGAGTGCCCCCTATGTGTTACCTGGTCTTATGGGTATCACGCCGCTGCAGAGTTTGTTTTTTGCGCCATCTATCTCAGATATCACGTCTATCTTGGTTGTGCTGACATTCCTTGCGTTTGAGTGGCGGCGCTTGAAAAAGCTTGAGGCGACCGAGCAATCTGTTTAGATATTGGCTTGAGATTGACGAAGGTTGTAAAGTTTTTTGGAAACCAAGCACGTTTTCAAAACGCGAATACCAGTGATCGAGACGATGGCAGGTATCCGCGTTTTGCTTGTTCAGTTGGTTTGTTCAGTTGGTTTACTCAACTGGTTTGTTCGGTTGGTTTGTTTAGCTGCGCGTTCGACTCTTTTACGGCACCATTTATGTCGCCCTCTTCTCGGAGCAGCGGGTTTGCTGCGTATAAGGAGGTCATTTTAATGATAGCTAGGATGCAGAGTTTCTGCATGCTCACGGATCCCGATATAGGCTGAAGCGAAATTGAAGCAAATTACATGTGGACAAAAATAGGACCTAGGGTCAAAAGGAAGATTTAGAATGCGCATGCGAAATCTTGTGACCTGGTTTTTTCGGTGCCCTCATCTTCTAGTTGCTTCAAATCTATCATTTGCCGCGACCCTAAGTATTGATTTTGTCCATGAC
>JAEWYG010000159.1 GCA_023395755.1 Actinomycetes bacterium
TTCCTTTCGGCCGGCACGAGCTCGAATGAGGACTCTGGCGAACCGGAAAAGGAGGCCTGCGCCCGGCTCGCCCGAAGGCGAAACCGGCGAGTGCGCCGCAGCAACAAAAAAGACCTGTCCTTAGAGAAAAGGACAGGTCTTGTACCTGCGGTGCCACCTTTATTGGCTCTGCGAACAGAACCCTCTTACGAACATGCCAACACATGTTCTGCCCTTAACGCAGGCTCACGGTCCAGATACTCGGTTGCTGCTTGGCTGCGTTTGCACGCCCCACGCAACTCCCTTTCCCCTTTCCCTCGGCGATCCATTTACCATCTAGCTTACTGCGGGAATCCCAGCTACGCCCGCTCTCTGTGAGTGCTCATAATGGCTTGATTTTCGCCTCATCGGTTTCAAGGTATTAAGTTGTGGCCCGTACTTTAACACAGCCAAACGGGAGGTTGTCAAGCACGATTCTCAAACCAACCGAAAGAAAGATCTTCACCCTTACGTCGTTAAGCCATCTCCCGACTAGCCGAAAGGCTTATTTTCCGCGCGCAAGAGATACTCCACCAACAGATGGCGAGTTTCGGCTGCCGTGGGTGCATCGTCTCCACACACATGCAGCATGAACCGAGTGCGCACAATACCGATAACAACCGACGAAGCCACCAGAGCCTCATGTTCGAGAGGTCTGTCGGGCATAAGACGATAGTGCGGATGATCTGCCAGATAAGTGCGCAGTGACGCCCCAATGGAACGCTGCACAACCAACAAATCACGCTGACCCTGGAAGAACAGTTGAGGCATGGAGCGCAAGGCCTCGCGACGCAAGCTCACTATCTGCTCATCGACCCCCACCATAAAGTCCGCACCCACCACATCTACCAGCACATCGATATAACAAGCATCCGCATATTCCTCGAGTATTTCCACCAGATGCACATCATCGGGAAACGGGTCGACACGTCCCGTAATGGCAGCAGCTTTCGAAGGAAAATAGTTAAAAAACGTCTTTTTTGATATTTCAGCCCGTGCACAAATATCTTCAACCGTTACGCCGTCGTAACCACGTTCGATTACTAGTTCGAGAGCAGCCCGTTCAGCACCTTTCCTTGCTTTGAGTTTTTTACGATAACGCAAACTCTCTGGTGACGCCTCTGTCACGATGCCTTGCCCTCCTGTATCAGATTGATGTGCAATTTCGGTGCAGTTTATCATAGTCTTTCCGACTTTTACTTTTCATATACCGAATAAACATTTATACTGAGTGTAATTATTCTAAAAGTGTAAGTCTTAGCGTCTTTGAAGCATGGCTTTGGGCCTGCTTCAAAGACGCTTTTGTTCGGCGCAAAACAATTTGGAGGAAAAGCTCTATGGGGTTATCGCGTAAACAAATTATTATGCTAGCGGTATTGGTGTTCGGCACGTTCGTTACCGTGCTAAACCAGACCGTCGTGGCACCTGCCCTACCATCTATCATGACCGAGATGAACGTCGATGCCGCCACCGCACAGTGGCTTACCACCGGATTCACCCTCGTAAACGCCATCATGGTACCTATTACCGCATTTTTAACTGATAGATTTACCACCAAAAGACTATTCGTTATTGCTATGGCAATTTTTACGGCAGGCAGCGCGCTAGCCGGTTGGGGTCCATCGTTCGCCATACTACTGGCAGGCCGTTTGGTGCAGGCGGCAGGCGCAGGTATTCTTATGCCCTTAGTTATGACCGTGCTTATGTGGACATTCCCCATTGAAAAACGCGGACAAGCCATGGGTCTATTCGGCATTGTTATCGCATTCGGCCCCGCTATTGGTCCCACAGCTGCTGGTATCATTATCGATCACGCCACGTGGCATGATTTGTTTCTTATTATTGCCATTCTATCGGCTGCATTAGTGGTCATTGCCGTAGTGGCCATGGAGCGTGGTGGTGAGACGAAAAAGGATGTCAAACTGGATATTCTTTCAGTTGTACTTTCCAGCATTGGCTTCGGAGGCCTCCTTTACGGCCTTTCTGCCATTGGGTCTTCAGGCCTCAACGTAGGCTCTGTCGCCGGCACGCTCGTGGGCATAGTTGCTCTCATATTCTTCTTCCGCCGGCAACTACACATGGAACATCCCATGTTGGAAGTACGCGTACTGGCAAACCGCAAGTTTCTCATCGCCACGATAATCGGCATGTTGGTGCAGGGTGCACTCCTAGCTGCCGGCATCCTCGTACCCATTTACCTGCAGTCGCTCATGGGCTACTCAGCCACCGTGTCGGGTCTCGTTTTGCTGCCGGGTGCTATTATCATGGGAGCCATGGGCCCTATCGCAGGACGCCTATTCGACAAGCATGGCCCGCGCGTGTTAAGCCTTATCGGCATGGGTGTATTAACACTGACCACCTTTTGTTTCGCCTTCTTAAACTCCAATACGGGCATTCTTACTCTCACGGTGCTTTACACAGTACGTTTATTCTCGCTGGCGCTGGTAAACATGCCCATTACCACCTGGGGCATGAACGCATTAGATAACGATCTGGTAAATCATGGCACCTCGGTAAACAATACGTTTCGTCAGGTAGCAGGTTCACTCGGCACCGCCGTTATCGTATCGGTGTCTACCATCGTTACGAACGCCAACACGGGCGTTATGACACCAACGCAAGCCAATATCTTTGGCATTGACATGGCGTTCGCCGCAGCAGGCATATTGTGTCTCATCGGGTTTATCATGGTTGTTTTCCTCGTGAAAAACAAACCGGGCGATACGGCGCTAAAGGATAAGGACAATTCTCGCCGCACGGTGATGGAAGCCATCATGAAACGCGACGTATATACCCTGCCCGCGAATGCCACTGTTGCCGAAACCATGCAGCTACTGGTAGAGAAGCACATTAGCGCAGCACCCCTTGTAAACGATCATGGGAAACCGGTTGGCTTCGTGTCAGACGGCGATATCATGCGCTTTCTGTCGAAGCGTAGCCAGATGGTTATGGATCCGGTGGTTATGATTATGCAAACTGTCGAGGCAGACGGAGACAACAAGGACTTCGCCCGCAAACTCGACGAACTCATGGATATACCAGCGCAAAGTATCGGCACGAAGGGACTTATCAGTGTAGATATTCATGCCGACTTGCCCGAAGTGTGTCGCGTCCTTGGCGAAAATCACCTGAAAAAAGTACCCGTACTAGACGAGGGCCACGTTGTAGGCATAGTCAACCGCTCAGACATCACCCACTACTCCATGGAGAAGTACTTGGAAGAGCGAAACCCGTCTGACGCACCTGCACGCGAGCAGGTAGACGAAGCCGCAGCGCTGCCCGAGGACGAAGCGGTGGCAAACTCAATTTAAAGGCAGGATGCTACCGGGTGTTCGCAGGCGCACCCGGTAGAGAACAGCCGCGTAAACAAACAACGTTCAGCCTCGTACCTGATCGAGCATTTCACGCGCATGAGCAAGCGACATCTCCGTAGCGTCACCAGAAAGCATGCGGGCTATCTCCACAGGGCGCTCGTCAGCAGAAAGCTGATACAAGTCGGTTTCGGGCATGCCGTCTTGACCCTCAGCTTTACGCACTACGTAATGCGTTTCACCGCGCACCGCAACCTGGGCAAGATGCGTCACCACAATAACTTGATGCGTGGATGCAAGATCGGCCAGCACATCGGCCAACGCCACGGCTGTTGAGCCGCCTACCCCTGCGTCTACCTCATCAAACACGAGCGTACTCACGTCGTCACTTGCACCCAACACCACCTTAATGGCCAGCATAACGCGGCTAATCTCGCCGCCTGATGCAATGCGGGCAAGCGGACGGGCCTGCATTCCCGACCCAGGACGGAACAGAAATTCTACTGCCGAGGGTCCCGTCTTTGTCCAGGCAGCACGATCAAGCGGCACCAGGTCGCACACCAACGTAGCACCACCCATTTCCAAACGACTCATCTGCATCGACACCGCCTGCGAAAAACGGGGTGCTGCTTCAATGCGCGCTGCGTCGAGAACCTGCGCCGCACCAACAAGCGCAGCCTCTGCCTCATCGAGAGCCGCCTGAGCAGCGCGCTCACGCGCACCGGCGTCATCAACCAGTGACACTAAATCGGCCGCTTCGGCGCGAGCCGCAAATACATCTTCGATACGAGGACCGTACATACGAAGCACACCCTGTAACGCCGCCATACGTTCCTGCTGCCAAGCAAGCGTCTCGGGGTCGAATTCTACGCTATCGCGATAACCACGCGTTTCGCGAGCCATATCCTCCAACACGTAACTTGCCTCGCGCAATGCTTCTGCGTACTCGCCCAGCTTACTGTCGTAGCGAGAGGCACCCTCTAGCACCGATACAGCACTGTTCAGCGCATCGATAGAGCCGCCCTCACCTGCCAGCGACTCATACGCTGCATGTGCGGCTACCGCCAAAGCTTCAACATGCTCTGCACGCCCCAGGTCGGCGGCCAGATCATCGTATTCCTCCTCGCGTGGATCGACTGCATCGATGCGCTGCAGCACAAAGCGAGCCTCATCAAGCTTTGCCGACGAAGCCGCTCCCGCGTCACGCACGCGCGCAAGCTCGGCAGCGGCGGCTGCCGCCTGCGCAAATGCTTGTTCGTAAGCCGATCGAGCTGCAACTAACCCCTCTCCCGCCCAAGCATCGAGCATGCGCACGTGCGCTGATGGCTTCATAAGTTGCTGATGTTCATGCTGCCCACACAAATCGATAGTCGGCGACACGAGACGGGTTAATTCACCGACGCTCGCCATGCGTCCGTCAACAGACACGCGCGATCGTCCATCGGCCGTTACTCGCCGCGAAACCACCATCTCGACACCAGGGTCAACAACAGGGATGGCACCCAACTCAGCTGTAGCGGAAGCAGCAGAGGCAGCTAGGGCATTCCCCGTTCCGTTCTCGTCCCTACCAACCTTATCGGCTGCCTGCTCCTCCGAAGCCATAATGCCAAAGAATCGTCCCGACACCGCCAGCGCCTCTTCGCCATCGCGCACGGCTTCTTTGTCGGCACGCGAACCCATGAGCAGTTTCAAAGCCGAGAGTAGCGCCGTTTTACCGGCACCCGTCTCGCCGGTAAGTACCGTCAAGCCGCGCGCGGGCAGCAGCGCCACCTTGCGAATTAGCGCCAGGTTCTCAACCTGAATCTCATCGATCATCGCGCACCTCTCCTGCTTGCTTCTCTTTAAGGTACCCAAGTATACCAGCGACCTAGGAACCAATAAAGATGGTGGGAACTACCGCATTTTCCTCGCAAGAAACTGGCACGCTTATAACACGCATCCAGCAAACCCTCAAGGATCAGACACAATAGTATGCAGCCCAAACTACAGTTTCATCTACAAGGCAAAACGATCGCGTACATGCGAGGTATTCTCAGCATTCAGACCTTCGGAAGAGCGCTGCTTTTGACGTTGATCCATAAGGTAAATTACACAGTCGGTTCGATTGCAGGCACGTAGTAGTTCGATTTGATGGTCGAACGTACGCTCGTCAATAAAACCCGCATCAACCAAAGCCGCAACCATGGCCCTATCACCGTCACGCGCGATGCGCTGCTGAGCTTCCCCCTCATGGCTACGCAGGTAAGCCACCAATACCTCACGTACCCGATTGGACAGCCGATAAGGTACTGCGAGCCGATGTAGAACCGCGCCCAACTTGTCGGGCAAATTTTTCCCCGAGCAGAGCAATTCATCATAACAGGAGAAATCAAACGGCACTCCACCAACCACAGGTTCGCTGCAAAAGCAGGTAAGCAACTGATCGGCCGACACATGTACAATTGATCCTGTACACTCAAAACGACACACCGCGTATTCAAAGCTGCCTTCTCCCACGAAACGCACGCTCTCAGGAATTGAGACAGGAGCCTCCAGCGTACGCGAGCAAAAGCAATGAGCACCAATGCGCTGCAATCCTTCGGGCAGCACCAAACGCTTTGTTCCCCGGCAAAAGTTGTCGCGCTCAATCGTACGCACGGTGTCGGGCACGACGAGCGTAGCAGGTGCATACGGCAACGCACGCACGCCAATACGAACGAGTGGCCGGCCCTGCACTTCATGTGGCAACGTCAGCAATTCCGGCGACGAAACCATACCCCCACAACCAGCAAAGGGCGTTGCTATTTCAAGTCCTTGTAAAGCAGCGGCCCGCAGTGCCGCTTCCTGCGCAAAGTGCCGCGACACCGATGCAGGAGCCGGCGGCCCAGAAACAAGCACCGCACCTTCATCGTCGAAGTCGTACCAGCAGCCCTCCTGTTCGACCGCTTGCGTGCCGGCCAAGCGCACCCCACGCGCCGCCAAAGGGCGTCGCACCGCCGCATCACTCGGGCAGACCCACACAGCATCGTCCCATGCCTTCGTATCAACACCCATCAGCGACGAGGGACAACTTACCACTGAGGGAGGTTCGCACCCAAGCGCGAACGCCGCATCGGCTATGCGCTCAATGTCTGCAGGCAAATCAACCCGCGCATCGTAGGGAGAAGCCAGAAACAGTAAGCGTCTACCCTCGTCGTCAAACAAGCTACCTTCCCGCGCCTCGTAGCGAACATTGCCCTGTTCAACCGAAAATTCACGACGCGCCAAACGAGGCGACACCCCCGCCACATCGCAAAGCTGTTCACCAAGGGTGCGCACGTTACGACCTAAATGAATATGCTGGGCAGAAAGCACCGAAAACGCACCGGTCGCAATACTCGCAACCGTATCGGGAACCACCAACAGCCGCACGCCTACACCCTGCACTAACCGACGAGCAAAGGCCTCTGCCGCGATGCGCACCACAGGTATTCCGTCCACAAAAGCGGGCAGCGCCACCACCAATTCATCGGAACTACCAAGTGCTGCCGAAAACATACGAAGATCAAACTTAGTTAATGCATATCCGTCAGGATCCTGCCGCACACCAAGAGCATCACGCAGATTGATATCAGTAGGCGATAACAACGTCGCCGCTTCAAAATCGTCGCTACGACCTTCCAAAGCAGGTCGAATCAATCTCTCGCGAGCTTCATCCGTAATTCCCATACCCAGCGATCCCACTACCAGCAAATCGCCATCGGTACCAAAAAATACACTCGCGTCATCAGCCACATCAATCTGTTTGCCATTAGTATCTTCGTGTATTTCCCTTGCGGAAGCCGCAAAAGATACCTCTCGAGGAACCCAGGCTTCATAGGCAGGTAATTGCGGCGACCAGACTTCTCCGGCGGTCGCCTGTGCCGCCCTGATCACGTGAACTTCACTTGCTCTCAGGTGTGGCATATTTTTGATCACTTGATCAATAATACTTTCAATAGGTGCTTCATTTTCTTTGAATACCAGCGCATTAGACTTCATATATTTTGTGCCTCCTGTCAAAACATATCATCAAGCATCTGGTTTACCGCGCGTTTTCCCCATGCTACACTGCCCGTAGCGGCAAAGGCAAGCGCCGAGGCAGAAACGAACAGCTCTTTCTTTTTTGCGTGCCCCACCGTACACCCTATAGGAGTTGACATGGCCGACGAAGCTGTCGAGCCGCTTGCTCGGCAAGCCCTCGACCTTGCGAAAAACACGCTTCTTGTGAACCTGCGGTTCATGAACGCTGCGTTCGCGCGCCTTCATCCCCTACCCACGCCCCATGCCAACTTTGCCACCGACGGAACGTTCTTCCGTTACGACCCCCTCACCCTTGCACGTGCCTACGCAACAGAGCCCGCATTCCTAGCGCGCACGTACTTACACGTGGTGCTCCATAACGTGTTTTTGCACCTCTACCCCGACACCCGCATCGATACGCTGCGTTGGGATACTGCCTGCGACCTGGTAGTAGAGCACGTCATAACCGAGCTTGACCTGCCCGTTACCCGCACGGCGCGCGTACGAACGCAACAACCAACCCTCGCCCGTCTCGATACTGCGCTTTCGCTTATTACCGCCGAAACTGCCTATCGCTATTTATGCGACGAGGTACCCGATGATGCAGAAGTTATTCGCTTGCGCGAACCGTTTTACACCGACGATCATGAACCGTGGCATCGTATGGTCGCAGCTGCAGCCGCCGACCACAACGCCCACACGGGAGAACGACAGCGCTCCGAAGAATCATCTCCCCAAACGCCCGCAGCTGCCGTTGGCCCCAGTAACAATGGCACCGACGTCGACTTACCACCAGAAGCTCAAAACACACAGCGCAGTCACGCCTCCCAACGGGGCATGGCACCCGAAGACATCGAGACAAAGCAGGCCCCCCAAAATGCCGCACCCGCCGTGGGAAAACGTTTTGCCGATACCGTGAATCTAGATCGCTCACGTGAGCAATGGAAGAATGCCGCCCTTGAAACGGGTATTCAACTGGATTCCTACGTGCAGCTTTGGGGTACAAAGGGCGCAAACCTGACCATGAATCTAAAGGCTGTCACCCGCGAGAAGCAGGACTATCGAGAGTTCCTACACAAATTCGCTCATAGGGGCGAACATATTCGCGTAAACGATGATGAGTTTGACTACGTGTATTATTGCTACGGCCTCGAGCGCTACGGCAACCTACCACTTATCGAGCCTCTGGAGTATGTCGAGGAGAAACGCATTCGCGATTTCGTCATAGCCATTGACACTTCGGCCTCGACAAAAGACGGTCTTGTACGTCGTTTTATCGAGAAAACCTACGCCATACTGGCCGACGAAGCTAATTTTTTCGTCGATATGAACGTACTTATCGTACAGTGCGACGCCGCCGTCACCCATGTCGCACGCATAACTAACCTACGCGACCTAGAGGACTATCTCGATCACGTTGAAATCAAAGGCCTTGGGGGCACCGATTTCCGCCCCGTGTTCGCTTTCGTAGACGACGCCCTCCATCATGGTGATCTAAGAAAACTGGGCGGTCTTGTCTACTTTACCGACGGGTTCGGCACTTACCCCGCTCGCAAGCCCGATTACGACACCGCATTCGTCTTTGTAGACGACACCTCGGCCGCTGCCGCCACGGTGCCTTCGTGGGCCATGAAGGTTGCCCTTGGTGAATCCATTGCGCTGGAAGACTGAAAGGAATCCCGCCATGAATATTCGTGAAGCAAAAGACCAAATTAAGAATGCCATGCGTGCCTATTTCTCGAAAGATGCTTTCGGAAACTACCGCCTGCCCACCTCACGCCAGCGTCCCATATTCCTGCTGGGAGCCCCTGGTATCGGCAAAACAGCCATCATGGAACAAATCGCCCAGGAACTGGAAGTTGGCTTTGTTTCGTATTCTATGACCCATCACACCCGACAAAGCGCACTAGGACTGCCCTTCATCGCAAAGAAGACCTACGACGGCGTGGAATACGATGTCTCGGAGTACACCATGAGTGAGATTATCGCCGCTGTATACGACGCGATGGAGGCAACCGGACATCGAGAGGGCATTCTCTTCCTTGATGAGATCAACTGCGTATCCGAAACGCTCACGCCTGCCATGCTGCAGTTTCTTCAGTATAAGGTGTTTGGGCGACATCGCGTGCCCGACGGATGGATTGTCGTTACCGCAGGCAACCCGCCCGAGTACAACCGCACTGCACACGACTTTGACATGGCTACCTGGGACCGCCTTAAGCGTATCGATGTGGAACCCGACTTTGCTGCTTGGCGCGACTACGCCATTGAAACAGGAGCCCATCCTGCAGTGCTTACCTACCTCGATATCGAACGCGGACACTTCTACAGCCTAGAAACCACCGTGGATGGTAAGTCGTTCGTTACTGCACGCGGTTGGGACGATCTGTCGGCCATGATTAAACTTTACGAGGAACAGGGTTTGGCGGTGGATGAACTATTGGTAAGCCAGTATGTACAGGACGCGCACATTGCCAAACGATTCAGCGTGTATTACGACCTGTTCTCGAAGTACCGCTCTGACTATCAAATTGACCGTATTTTGGCAGACACGGTTGAAGAAGGAGTCTTGGAACGGGCGCGTGAGGCTGCCTTCGACGAACGCGTGGCTCTTATGGGTCTCATTACCGACGCACTGGGTGGCCACCTGCGCGATACCGTACTAGAAGAGCGCGCCATCGCTTTCATGCATGGGCGCCTTGCGGCAATGAGAGATACGCTCGCTCAAGACGACGTGGATACCACTAATGTAGTGCCACTATTGCGCACTGAAGCCGCCGATATTCAACGCCGCTTAGGAGCAGAACGTGCATCCGGCCTCCTGACCGACGAAAAGTACGTAGCTTACGAACGCATGCTTGCACTACTCGACGTTGCCTTGCACTCAGACGCTTCAGGAGGCGTTCCTTTCGCTCAAGTCAAAGAACTATTTGCATCAGCTGTTGATTCGCTAGGCACCCAGATATCCGCCACAGCCGCCGCCCTCGACAATGCCTTCCGCTTCGTAGAAGACGCCTTCGGCGAAGGGCAAGAGATGCTCTTGCTTATAACCGATCTCTCCGCCAACCGCTATGGTATGGCGTTCATCAACGACCATGGTTGCGAGCGCTATTTCGCCCACAACGAAAACCTGTTGTTTCAAGAACGAGGTGACGATCTCGCCGACCGTATCAATCGCCTAGATCTGAGTGGCGACCCCTCCTAAACCAACGTCTTACGTCCACTTTTACGCAAGTGAGTGCTGCCTATAAAGCACTCGCTAATAGTACACTCAAAAAAACGAACGAATGTTTCACGTGAAACATTCGTTCGGCAAGACATTAAAAACTAGTGCGTCAAAAAACATTACGCGCAGTATACCTTCACTGCATCGCGGAGGAACCCTGCCGCACCGGGAGCAATCGCCTCATAGTAAGCCTTGAAGCGGTCGTCAGCCACATACATTTCAACAAGTCCTACGTGCGCCTGCTTTGAATACGTACCTTCCTTCCAGAAAGCACACAGCCACTGACGATGCAGATCGGCAGCACGCTGAGCATGCGCACCCGCGGGATCTCCCTCCTCCATGCCAGCTAGCAGCGCCTCGCTTATCTGCTGTTGTAATTCCTGCGTGCGGCTCCACTGCTCCTCCGTCATACCTGCCATCTTCGCGTTGCTGGAATCAGCAGCATCGTCACCCCAGCGCTCGCGCACCTCCGCTCCGTATTTTTGCTCGTTCTGATCAATCAAATTCCTCTTGAATGCTTCAAATTTTTGGGTGTCACTCATCGGGACACCTCCTTTCATACTAGCAAGCGTGTTTTCTACACTTGCGATTAATCCATCTATACGCTCTCGCCGAGAATGCAGGTCGCGAAGATGCTCAACCAACGCCTCGTGAGCATCGAACGTTGGGTCATCCAGCACACGTTTAATATCCGCCAGCGGCACCTCGGCCTCGCGGTACAACAACACCTGATGCAAGCGGTCAACCTCGGCAGGTCCATAGTAACGGTAGTTGTTCGATCCGCGCTTCGCCCGCACCAAGCCCAGTTCATCATAGTGATGAAGCGTGCGCACCGTGCAGCCCGATAACTTTGCTAGTTCGTGGGGGGTATAGGTTTTAGTCTGCTCATTCAGAGTCTGAAAACACTTGTTGCTCACGGCGGAAACCCTCCGATACTTCCAAAATTTCACCAACTTTCATAATAGACACCCTTTCTCGATTACTCTTTCGGCGCCTAGTACATCTAAAACTATAACGTAACGTGAGGGTCAAGTGATATTTGTAAAAAAATCACTTTGGGTCTCTGCTTGAAGCATAGCCTCTCCAGCTACCCTTCCCTTGTCGGTGCGCTTGATCTTCGGTCAGTGAGAGCACTTGGCACGTTCGGCCGCTCGGGACAAAATCGTGTCGATTCTTTACCCTCAGTTAAAACTAACTGAATCATTAAACCTTCGAACAGGTGCTTTGCAAGACCTGTCGAAGCGACGAGATTGTACGTGCCGAGGATCTATGGAATTGGGACCATTTTTTTCATGACCTTCACCATTATATAAAGATCAGGGACAACCAGCGGCGCTCTCGCTGGGGGGATGGCGCTCTTGCTAGGATAAGGAAAAAGATTGGCGCTCTCTTCTACAATTATGTGCAAAAGAAAGCGTTAAAAGAACCCCTTCACGCTAGCCAGGACAACAGGGTTGCCGACGGCATATTCTTGCTAAGTTACCACTCCGTATCGGTTTTGATACCAAATTCGACACTCGCATAACGTGCTAGCATCAGGCACAGCACGTCTCAGTCTCGAATCCCCTTCTATACCGTAAAGAAGGGAGTATCGCCATACAATCGGCTTGCAAACCTCGCAAAACGAAAGGAAGTTCCATGAAGAACCTCGAGCAACGTAGGAACCGCGCTATTGCCAAGTCGACCCATGCGCATCACGGTATGCGTGCACCCCATATCGACAAGACCGCTATCAGCCCTTACGACGACTACTGTGATGGCTACGGCATGCCCCTGGTGCCTACGGCAATGGCTATGTGTCGGTACTGAAAGTATCCGCAGGTACGGTCGAAAAGACAAACGACGAACTCATCGACGGCATCGTCACTTACGATAAGGCCGAAATCGCCGATGCATACGTCGGTCAGATTAACATGCTAACCGCCTCGTCGTTCTGCGGTATGGCTGGCCAAGTATGGGGCTTCGACTTAGCACGTCACGACGATATTACGTCCGGCAAGAGCACGCCACTGTTCACCGAAAAGCAGTTCGACGGCAGTGACTTGAAGGTATTTAATGCGCAACCGCTGCTCAATGCTGGCATAGAGCTTTTCGGTACCGAGCAAAATAGACGTTACCACCCCATTCCCGGTGCACACACCATCTGCGCAAACAAGGGTATTACCGCCTATCGTCCCAAGAAGGGAAAGCTTGGTGAGGGCGAAGCGTACGGGGCGTGGTCGTTTATCGCCATCTCTCTTTCCGCCGATCGCGACTTTGCGGCCGACCTCTTCATTGAGGACGCCGGCGTATGGACAAAGAACGATAACGAACAAGATATGTTGCAATTTCTCGAGCAACACCGTAAAGCTATTATCTGGTCGGTCGTCGAGTGTGGGCGCGACTCCCACGTACTATTCGACCGCACTTACGTGGGTTTCGCGTATCGCATGATGAAGCCAGGCGAGATCGGTAATGCTATCACGGTCGGACCTTACGTTACCCTCGCGCGCAATGCCGTACCTGCCACCGGCTTTTCATCGCTCAACGATCTCGACCTATCCGACTGGCTGAAGCAGATGGATTTCGAGCCCCTTACCGACCTAAAGCTGTAGTATTCGGAGGCTGAACACCATGTCAGACAAAACCGCCACAACCCCCAACTCGGGCGTTTCTGATAAAAGCGCCTCGAGCAGCGGGTCAAGCACCAAGAAAGTCGGTCTCATCGGCTTGGTCGGTATCGTCATCAGCGCCATGATTGGCGGAGGCATTTATAGCCTTCCCCAGAATATGGCACAGGACGCTTCGGCAGGCGCCATCATTATCGCCTGGATCGTCACCGGCGTGGGCATCTGGTTCATTGCAAACACGTTCCGTATTCTTTCGGCTGCACGGCCCGAATTGACCAATGGCCTGTACGCTTATGCTGAAAAGGGATTCGGCAAACTAGTAGGCTTCTTTGTGGCCTATGGTTATTGGATTTGTAACTGCTTCGCTCTCGTGGCTTATTCAGTACTGGTCATGGCCACACTGAACTACTTCGTGCCCGACTTTTCCGGAGGCAACAACATACCCTCCATCATCGGCGGGTCCATCATCACGTGGATCATGTACCTCTTGGCTCTGCGGGGTGCCAAACAAACCAGCTTCTTAAATATCATCGGCACAATCGGCAAGCTGGTACCCGTACTTATCTTCATCCTAGCTGTAGCCACTATCTTTAAGTTTTCGGTATTCATGGAAGGCTTCTGGGGCATGAAGGACCACGTTGCACTAACGCTCAACTGGGATAACGTGATGCCCCAAGTACAGTCAACCATGTTGGTAACACTCTGGCTTTTCTTAGGCATTGAGGGCGCCGTTGTCGTGTCCGGTAAGGCAAAGTCGCAAGCGGCCGTACGCAAAGCAACAACTATTGGCTTTTTGGTTACCCTCGCACTCTACGTTATCGTATCGCTGTTGCCGCTGGGCGTATACTCACAGGCTGATATTGGCAACATGGCCAACCCCTCCATGGCCGCCATTATGCTACAGTCATTCGGCAGCTGGGGCGAGATCATGGTGAACGCTGGCGTTATCATTTCAGTACTAAGTTCTTGGCTCGTATGGATGCTCATGCTGGGCGAAATGCCGTTGGCAGCGTCGCAAAGCGGCATATTCCCGAAGCCATTCGTCAAAGAGAACAAGCACGGCGCTCCTTCGACCTCGCTTCTGTGGACCACCATCATCATCCAAGTAGTACTTTTTGCATCATACTTCATCGGAAGTAACGCTTGGACCACCATGATTAGTATTACCAGTGTTATGGCGCTGCCCTGTTATCTGTTTTGTACGCTATTCTTGTTCAAAATTGCCCTCGACAAGAAAGGCTATCCCAGTGGCATCTTCGCCAGCAGAGGAATGGCCATCTTCACGGGTGCAGCTGGATCGCTGTATGGTCTGTGGCTTATCTATGCAGCAGGCTTAAACTACCTCATGGTAGCGTGTATTGTATACGCCATCGGCATCCCGCTTTACATTGTTGGCGTGCGCCAACATGACAAGACCGCAAAACTTTTCACGAACTACGAGAAGATTATTGTTGGTGTCGTTATTGCCCTGGGTATAGCGGGCGTAGTTTACTCTGTTTTGAACTTCGGACACTTTTAATACCTAAGCGAAATCGCCCAGCCTCACCTCAGAAGGGGCCTGCTTCCAAAAGCAGGTCTCTTCTGCGTTACCCTCTCGAATCCCGAAAGCATGCAGCACCTCGTACCCTAAATACAACTGTTTCAGTCTTACTGTGACATCCAGTAAACCAATCGGGGGATGCGCTATTTAGGCACTCTGATTTGACCGCATGAATGCCTTAAGTTGTTGCTTGCGTGCTGCATCAATCTGCGCTTTTGGAATACCCTGCACCGCTCCTTCCAAACCATAAAGCATATGTAAACACACACCAGGGTCGATCACCTGTATTTTCAACCAAGCTTGCTCGGCACCTAGCGCCACGAGATCCTCGGCTGTCTCAACACCGACCGCTTTAAGTTGTTGCACCGAATGAGGCCCAAGATTAGGAAGTTCTCCTAAATCTGCCACGACTCCTCCTTACCCAAAAGACTTCTCTACCCTACCCATTCGCCGTCGCTTCTAGCTCACGGCCTCAAGCGTTGCCCGCAGGCGCGCAAGATCATTTGCATCTGGATGCGTTGCCGCCTGATCGAAGTTTTCAATCATCTGCTGCATACGCGCAGCCTGCGCAGGATTCTCAGTCGCCATACGTTCGTAGCGAGTGCGCACGCTCAGCGGCATACGCCCTTGGCACATAAACGTACCCACCACCTCGGCCGATCCTGGAAGGTTTGCCAATACCCGAGCCGCCACACCAGCAAAATACGTCTCATCGGAGCCAAAGCCTGCCGTGCCAAAAAGAAACACTTCCCTACCCGCAAGCCCCGCCAACAACGTTGCTATTTCATCGCTACAGTACCCTTTATTGGTCCAGAATCCGACATAAACACGTTCGGCCGTGTCAATAGCTGCCCGATCAACCTCCTCTACGCGCCCGTAAGCAAGACATCCTTCTGTAGGCAATGACTCAGCAATAGCCTCGGCTAGCTGTCGCGTGTTTCCCGTTCTGCTGTCATACACAATCGCGTACTCCACCGGCCCCGTCCTTTCGCTAGGCGTCCCCTGCGCAGCAACGTGCGCACAGACACGCTTCGTCTGGCTCGCTTTTTTCTGTTTTCCTTATACTCTCTTCTACCCCCATCGTAAACAATCATCCCTAAGCCCGCACGAAAGCCACGTCTGCCCTCCATGGGCTATACTTACCGCACCCATCAACCCAACGGCTCAGGAGGATTGTCCATGAGAGCAGTTATCCAACGCGTTTCTCATGCCCATGTTGACATCGACGGCGTTACCGTCGGCACGATAGAAAAAGGACTTCTCGTTTTGCTGGGCGTTGGACACGGCGACACGGAAGACCAAGTCGAACAACTTTGGAGCAAAATATTCCGCCTGCGCATATTCGAGGATGAGCAAGGCAAAACCAACTTGGCCTTGCCTGCCGTGCAGGGCCAAGTACTCGTGGTCTCACAGTTCACCTTATATGCAAACTGCAAACGAGGAAACCGCCCCTCGTTTACCTCCGCGGGATCACCCGATGAAGCAAACCGCCTCTACGAGTGCTTCGTTAACCGAGCGCGGCGTGATGTCGGTCGCGTGGAAACAGGAAGGTTTGGGGCATATATGGATGTTTCACTTACCAACGATGGCCCCTTCACCCTCGTCCTCGACACCGATCAGCTATAACAGTGCTTGCGCCCATTCAGCTTCCTTGAAGCCGACTAAAACAAAATCTTCCCCAATTACCAGGGGACGCTTGACCATCATGCCGTTCTCGGCAAGAAGCGCGTATGCCTCCTTATCATCCAAGCCAGCGTCTAGAAGAGCCTTAATGTTGCGCTCGCGGTAAAGCATGCCACTCGTGTTAAAAAATCGACGCAACGGCAATCCGCTTCTCGCATGCCAGTCCGCCAATTCGCTAGCTGAAGGATTATCTTCAACGATATGGCGATCGAGGTAAGAAACCCCCTGCGCATCGAGCCATGCTTTCGCCTTTTTACAGGTGGAACATTTCGTATATTCCACAAAGAGTACCTTTACCATACCGGTTCCTTTCGTCGTTTTCCTCATGATAGCAAATAAGGAAGACAGGCAAAGGGACACCACTCCTCCGCTGCAAACCATGATCAAACGTCATCCTTAACACCTTTATACTTTTCACCCCGCAAACAACCTGCATCTAGCACAGACCAGCCCTCCTCTTACTTGCTATACTAATATGCGTCCCAGAGGAAAGGCTCAGGCATGATCTTTTATTTCACCGGTACCGGCAACTCGCTTGCAGCCGCACAGGCCATCGCACATGAAACAGACGACCTACTCGTTGACATCGGCGCAGCTTATAAATACAAAGACTTCGACTTCACCCTAGAACAGGGAGAAACCCTTGGGTTCGTATTTCCCACCTACGCCTGGACCACTCCTCCCCTTATCGACACCTTCATCAAACGAGCTCGGTTCCGCACGGGCAACCAAGAAACGTTTGCACCTAACTACTGCTTCGCAGTTATCACCTGCGGTGCGTTCGTTGGCAACACTGCGCGATTCTTTGCAAACGAATTACGGGAAAACCAGGGCATCAACCTCAACGCGTCATTCAGCGTAAAATCGGTGGGCAACTGCACCTATCTTTATGCGCCCGCTGAAGGCGAAAAGCGTGAGCGTCTCCTGGCTGCCGCCCACCAGGAATCACGTCGCATCGCCCAACGGATCGCCGCCCGCGAGTGTGTACATGCCGAACATCGAAACCCCTTTGGCATGCTCATGTCTGCCTTTACGGGCAAAGATGAAAAACCTCGATCAACGACCGAATTCTATGCACTAAACAACTGTATCCATTGCGGACAGTGCGCCGATTTGTGCCCTACGAATACCATCACCCTTATTGAGGGCACTCCTCGTTGGGCTGAACTAGGCTGCACGCAGTGCCTTGCCTGCCTGCACCGCTGCCCCGTGAACGCTATCCAGTATGGCAAGAAAACCGAGACTCGCGGACGCTACGTCAACCCCGTACTAGCAGGCACGCCGAAACGAACATAGGTCTCGCCACGCGATCATAACTCCATGCTCTTAGCTAACGCACCAAGTCAGAGCCCATCAAATCCTCCTTGCAAAAAACTTGCATTCTCCCTTGACGCCTATGTCTCTGGTGATTATAGTGTGTATATCGGGTATATACACACTGCACAGTAAGCACTTACCATCATGCAAGAACAACCACTCGATGAAGGAGAACAAGAAACGTACTTATTCCCTTCGGGCACGAAGCAGGACGCTGCAACATGCCACTCGAGCGTTCCGGGACGTTGGAACACTCGCGCACCATCCGCCCTCCCCCGTGCATGCCACCAAGCAAGCACAGCGAGAAACGGGCCAAAACGAATAGGAGCACCGTGGACATCATCATTTCAAACTCAAGCGATAAACCCATCTACGAGCAAATTGCCTCGCAGATGAAAGGCCTGATTATGAGTGGTGTGCTTGCAGAAGGAGCGCAACTTCCATCAATTAGAGTGCTGGCAAACGATCTGCGCATTAGCGTCATCACCACGAAACGCGCCTACGCCGATCTCGAATCGCAGGGTTTCATTGAAACCGTGCAAGGCAAAGGCAGCTTTGTTGCAAGCGGCAACCAAGAACTGGTACGCGAGGAACGCTTACGTCAGGTGGAAGCCGCTCTTGAACAGGCCGTTGATGCAGCACGCATGGTCGGAATGAGCACACGGGAAATACACGACATGCTCGATTTACTTTTGGACGATTAACGCATCGCCTCTTGAACCTTCAGCAGAAAGTGACGACTGATGAACGACCTACTTCGCATTACCAACTTAGAAAAACATTATGCCGACTTCAGCCTCGGCGGCATCTCCCTCAACGTACCTGAGGGCAGCGTGGTGGGATTTGTAGGCAGCAACGGCGCCGGCAAAACAACCACCATTAAATCCATCTTGGGGCTTGTTAACCCTGATGGCGGTACCATCGAATTGTTCGACGAAGATGTAACCCATGCGGCCCCCTCTCATTTGGCGAAGGCTAAGCAACACATCGGCGTAGTGTTTGACACATGCTCGTTTCCTGAGGAAATGACCGTAGACACCGTGGGAAAGCTAATGGCTTCATGCTATAGCACGTGGAGCGCCAGCGCTTTTGCCACGTTCCTCCGCGCGTTTGAACTCCCCGGAAATAAGACGGTGAAAGAGCTATCGCGCGGCATGAGCATGAAGCTTTCGTTGGCAAGCGCGCTGGCTCATAATCCTCAATTACTTATACTTGACGAAGCAACGGCAGGCCTCGATCCTCTGGCCCGCGAACAGGCACTCGATACCCTACGCTTATTCATGAGCCACGAATGCCGCGGCATCCTTATGTCCAGCCACATTACAAGCGACTTGGAAAAAATTGCCGATTACATCGTGTGCATTGATGAGGGGCGCATCGTATTCAGTGTTGAAAAAGACGTTATTACCGACATTGCGGGCGTTGCTCAATGTCGCGCAGCAGAGTTCGACGCCCTTGCCGACAGTGGGTTTTTCACTCCCGGAAGTATGCATTTCGAACGTGCCACCTACGGAATCACCGTGCTAGTGCCCGATCGACTAGCCTTCGGGGCACAGTTTCCCGCCATCACTGTCGAGCGAGCAACCATCGACGCCTATTTGTCCTTGATGCTGAAAGGAGAAGCCCGATGAAGGCTATGCTTTGGTCCGATTTACTCGTTGCAAAAAAGTACTTTGTTCAGCAAATTATTCTTTGCCTGGTCATTGCAGTATTTGTATGTATTATGACTGAGAATGTCTATGTGGGAATGCCGGTAGCAAGTGTTATGATGCCGTTTTCTCTCGCCTTTACTATCATCGCCCTCGACGAGCGTGGCAATTGGGAGCAATTCC
The DNA here is from genome assembly GCA_023395755.1 of Actinomycetes bacterium. GTDB lineage: Bacteria > Actinomycetota > Coriobacteriia > Coriobacteriales > Eggerthellaceae > Gordonibacter. The sequence continues at coordinate 19,557 of JAEWYG010000159.1, forward strand.
GTTTGGCGCTTCCTCTTTCGCGCACAGACGTTATCCTAGGTCGCTACACAAGCCTCGTGGTTCTTGCTTTAATTGGTCTGGTACTTGGCTTTATTATTTTAGGCATCGTTGTGGCAACGGCAACACTCTTCCCCGCCATCCCACAACTCTCGGGCCTCTTGCTGAATTTTTCCTGGCAAGGCGTCGTACTCGTTGCCGCCATATCCATCGTTATCATCCTCGTGATGTTTTCGCTCACCATGCCCTTGGTTTCTCGCTTTGGTATGACCAAAGCCGTACGCTTCGTACCCCTTTTGGTAGTTTTCGGAATTCTGGCTATATTCTCGTTTGGGGGAAACAGTGAAATGACCACCTTTGCTACAAACTTGGCCAGCTTGCTCGAAACTCCTACGAGCACCCTGGTTCTATCCGGGACTATTCTTATAGCTGGAGCGGCACTCTATACACTTTCGGGAATCATATCGATAAGGCTTTATGCGAAACGGCAGTTCTAGGAGTTATTCCATTATGCGACGGATAACTTTAACCCATCCGTCGGACATCTTCACTAAAGCTTCCTTTTGTTCTAGCTTCTAAACAATACTAAAACACCCCACCTGTCTTCTATTGCACAGGTGGGGCGCACATAGTCATCTAACATCATGAGACAGAAATTCTCCTAATCTCGCGCAGAGAATCAATCGTCGTTGTACCCTAATTTGCCTGGGCCAGATCGGCCAAGGTCGTACCATCCACGTAATTCTCGATAACGCTATCGAGGCCGCGCCAAAAATCGATAGACATACATTCGTCGCGTCGTGGACACACCGCAGCACCCGCTTCGAGACAGGCCACCGGCGCGCAGCTACCCTCAGTAGCACGCAGCACATCACCTGCAGTAATCTCGTTTGCAGGACGGGCTAAAAGATAACCACCGCTCACCCCACGAATACTCTTCAGCACGCCGGCCTTAACCAATGCACTGCCCAACTGCTCAAGATACTTCACCGAGAGGTCTTGTCGCTCGGCAGCTTGGCGCATAGTTACCGGCACCCCGTCTGCGCTAAGCACCGCAACCTCAATTGCAAGTCTGAGGGCGTAGCGCCCTTTTGTCGAAATCATCATAGTATGCACACCATCCTCGCTGCTTAATCCAGCGTTATTACTCAAATCAACCACTAGAATCATAGCCTCGTGCGGCTAAAATCCTTTTAAGTATAGCTTATCGGTAGCCTTTCCCTTTAAAAGCAGCGCAGAACGCCGCTTATCTAGCGCGAATTGCCATTCTGTGTTCCGTTAGCGAATTCATAACACCGAGCGAACCCTGAAGCAAAGCTTTGCTAGGATACCCGCATGAAAGAAATTACCTTCCCACACCGTCGCGCTGCGACTAATGTAATCCTCTCCGCAGCAGTCGTACGAGCAATAAGTATCCTCATTGTGGCCGTAGTTGCACTCGGGGCAGCATGGCTCCTAACAAGTTGTGGCCGATCGACCAGTGAAAGCACGACAACATACGTCAGCCCCTACAACTGGGCGGGACTTCAATTCCAAGGCGACCGTCTCTCCTACTCTGAAAATGGCACGCTTCGTTCCGATCTTGGCGTAGACGTATCCAGCCATCAAGGATCTATCGATTGGTCAGCAGTCGCTTCAGATGGCATCAATTTCGCGATTATCCGCGTGGGAAACCGCGGCTACACCGAAGGAAGCTTATACGTTGATGAGCGTTTTGCCGAAAACATCGATGGAGCTGCTGCGGTAGGGCTTGAGACAGGCGTTTACTTTTTCTCGCAAGCAGTAAACGAGGATGAAGCACGCCAGGAAGCCGATTTGGTAATAAAACAGCTGGACGGCCGCAAGCTCGATCTGCCCGTTGCTTACGATCATGAAC
>JAEWYG010000192.1 GCA_023395755.1 Actinomycetes bacterium
CGACAAGTCTGAACCGTAGGGGCGGAAGCTATCCCAAAACATGCCACCGCCGTAGGGCAAGCCCTTTACCAGATCGGATTCCCAGTTTGCATCAAAAATGGACCAAGCTTCACCATTGGGTTGACGATTGATGGCCAACGACTTACCTTGAACCCACGTATCTTCGCACATAAAGCGCTGCCCGTTATCATTCACAAACAAAAACGGTCCATGGAACCAGCAAAATGCCTGCGGGTGCATCATCGTAGGCAACGGCGAATCTTGCATCTGCGCACCAACCCACATGCCCATCTTATGACCATCACCCGTGTTCACCCCAACCGGCGTGTATTGGCTACGCGGCTGTCCGTACTCTACGCAAATAGGCGCGTAAGCCTTGCACATGTCCTTGTCGCCACCGATGTCGCCCGTGCAAAGTACAACACCTTTCTTGGCGTTGTACCGAACGTAGCCATCCTTACCCTCGCAAACACAACCTACCACCTTGTCGCCCTCTTTGACCAGTTGGATAGCAGGGCTATCAAACACAAACTCCGCGCCCGCCTTCACTGCATCGTTGTGAAGCAGCTCGGCTCCCGCGAATCCCGTCGAGGTGAGTCCCGCTTCCTTGGGTATCCTAAGCATATGGTAGCCAGGTTGCTCGGCATACACATCGTCGTGGCTATAGAATGCACCCACCATAGCGCTACCCCCAACGGCTTCAGCCTTATCCAAAAGCCAATTGGAAGCTTCTTCGGAATGGTTAAAGAACTTCACGATAAGGTCTTCATTCGCACGACTGGCGCATTGTGCAATCCAATGCTGCTTGGCGTTCACCTTATCCACCTTAATGCCCAACTCATCCATATAGCGCGAGTTAATAGCACCGAAGCCACCACCTCGACCATTCCAACTACTCGTCTTCTCCACCACAGTAACCTTGCCACCCTGTTCGGCTGCGGCGCAAGCACAAGCGCAACCCGACAAACCAGCACCAATAACGAGAATATCGGTATCTACCGTCTGTTTTACCTCCTTGATGGGTTCTGGCACAATTTCCCAAGCGTACTGAGAAGATGCCTCTGAAGATGTTTTTGCATCGCCAGAGGCGCTACTTTTGGGTGCTGGTGCACAACCAGCAAGGCTAGCCGCACCTGCCGCAACAGCCGCAGTAGCACCTAGACCCAAAAAGGCGCGACGTGACAACCCTCCCTGCACTGACGAGTTATCTAAAGTGTTTCTTTTACTCATATCAAACCCCTTTCGCAAACGATGCGGACCCCTCGCCCGCACCACTGGTGGCGGAAAATTCACTCGCGGCGCACAAAGCCGAAAATGTTCCTCCTTGATAAGCATCATGCGAAAACCCCCCTCGATTGTCATCGAACACTTCGGCCCATTTACGCTAAAAAACGCATAATGGGCCGTTATGGACCATGCATCGTGCTTGCGCCAACACCACTGTTTCGATAGGCTTTATTTCTTAAGGGAACGGGGAGGCGTCATATGAATAAGTTGAATCATGCACACCCGCAAGGAAACCACAAAGCGGTCGGAGCAGAAGTAAGGCCGCGATTTTCTGGATGGAAGCTTTTGGGTTTGGGCTTCTGGCAAGCATGGTGGATGATCAGCATGTGCACCGATACACTCCTGCCCACCAAAGATCATTTCCCGTTTGCAGGGAGCACTACCATTTGGGTGCTCGTTCTTACGACAATAGGATATTTCGTTGTCGTGTGCGCTTCGCGTGTCTTGTCGCCTTTCAGTGCTCGACGTTCCAGTTATGTGCTTGCGGGCGGATTAACTGCAATCGGAACTTTAACCGTTCCCTTGAGCCTTTTTTACGGCCAAGGAGGTAGTGGTTTTACCCTATTTCTTGCAGGCACTGCTGCCATTGCCCTTGGCAACGCACTCCTCCTTATTATGTGGGGCGAGCTTTGGAGCACCCTTGCTATCGGACGCGTAGGAAGGCATCTTTATGTCTCTTATACGTTTGCATTTATATTATTTTTTGTGGGGTATGCACTGCCTCAGCCCGCATCCTCCGTCTTTGCGGCGGTTTTGCCAATCGTCTCAGTTGTGGTGCTATACGCATGTCGAAGCGAGCCAGGACGGGCTCCCTCCGTACTCCCCTTGGATATCCGGTCAATTCCCTTCGGACGAATACTCGTAAGCATACTGATCATCAGTATCGTATATGGCCTATCGCAAGGTATGGCAAACACCTTCAATTCTGAAGACAGTACATTTATCGCAAAAGCGCTTGTACTTGCTGGTGGAGCAATAGCAGCCATTACCTTAAGCATGACTATCGCTCCTTCGGATGCCGAACCAATCACGCTCTATCGCCCCGTCGTACCAGCAATGGTTACCGGGCTTATCTTGCTATTACTGCTAGATGCACAATTACGCTTTGTGGGAGTTGGCCTCATTATCATGGGCGTGTACTGCCTTGATATGTTCATGATGCTGGTATCGACCGACGTGGCATTCCGTTCCCGCTTACCTATCGCTCTGACATTCGGAGTAGTAATTCTTGCGGCACGTATTGGCACCCTTATAGGGTCAACAGCTGCCCATGCGCTGCAAAACGTCGCCTTTTGGTCGGAAGCACTTCGCTCCGACATTTTTCTTCTAAGCACGCTTGCTGTTGTGTTAGTAGGAATGCTCTTTTTTACCGAAACCGATGTGAGAAAACTTTACGCATCACCAACTATCCCCCACATCGACTTGAGCGTGGAAGAAAAATGCGCACGAATAGTAACAGCTTGCGGGCTCACCCAACGGGAATCGGAAGTTTTGGTGTTGTTAGCACGAGGACGGACCGTACGCTATCTTTGTGACGAGCTCTCTATTGCACAAGGAACAGCGAAACACCATGTAAGTAATATTTATCGTAAGATTGGCGTATTTGATCGGCAAAGCCTCTTAGACACCATAGAGCAAGGCGGTGTAGGCAGGTCTACATGGGAATAGCCTGAAAAATCAGCTTTCAAGCTACCATTATTCGCTGATTACTACCGCGAACAAAAACCTTTCGCTGTCCAACAATAGGCGGCTCAAGGCAGAAAATCCCTAAGCCGCCTATCAGTAAAATTAGAGCTATCTGGCCACAATTACGTCCACTCACGCAGCGGTGAATTCCGCCACATCAGAAAGCGGACTTGCAGTGCCCGCATCGTTCATCGAGCGTATAAGCAGGCGATAAAAACCAGGTTTTACCGGCGTGTAGGCAAAGGTCCAGTGAACCCAAAGTTCGGAGACAGATGCAGAGACATCGTATGTAGTCCAATTCTCACCGTTATCAAGCGAAAACTGCACCGACACAATCTGGCGCCCATAATCCTCGGCATAGCCACTAAACTCCACCGGCTTACCTACTTCAACCTGCAAAGGAGCAATCATATCTTCTCCTACCCTTGAGTTCCCGATAGCACTCCAGCGTTGGGGCTATTGGGGTGCTGGTCGTTTGCGCCGGGTATAGCAGGAGCCACTTCCTGTGTAGACACAACAATTTGTACGACATCACGTACAAAGTAGTTTGCCGGAGTCTTCGTCATCCATAGTTGATTATTGCCACCAACCGAGGCAGAGAGACCTTCGCCATTAATCGCGTAGCTTAGTACTCCATGGTGACCCACCACATATCCCAGCGGGAACGCCACCTCGCTACCATCAGACGAGATAAACGTTAAAGTGTTAGCACCTGGCTCAACCCCTGCGCGACTCAACAAATATTCAATAGGAATACCCTTCACATCGGCCGTGATAATTGCGCGCCCGCCCGCCGGGTTGCCACCGCACGTGCACGTCATAACTTGATTGACCGAATCCTCACTGGCAAGATCGCCCACAGGAGCCATAAAGCCATGCTTCACATCGCCAGCCACCGAGAGCTTCCAGCCCAAGGGGTTCTCGGTTTCAAAGTTGGCGATTGCCTGACAAACCGCCTTTGATACTTGCTGAAAGAACGTGGCAATCTCTTTGTTGGAAGTAATTGTGGTTTGGTCAAACGTAAAGGTGCCCTCAACTTTTGAATCGGTAACCTGCGCACTTTTTACCGTTGCGCTGCTATTAGAATCTTCGGTCACACTTGCATCGGTTACTCGATCAGGTGCCACCGGATTCGCCAAAGCCGGAGCCGCAGCCATAGAAGCCATCATGGTTAAACCAGCGACGGCAGAGAGGGCGCCTCGACCGTATTTCATCGTTGCTTTCATACGTGTTCCCTCCTCTACTCTACCGTAAACATAAACTGGGTATTGTACTGGCACACACGATCCGCGCCTTCGGACGTGATACTAGTAGTACGAATGTCCAAGAGATAGGCACCTGGAGCCGGTGGCATAAAATCCATACGCCAGTAAGTCCAGAAGTCAGCATTATTGCTGGGCGTATCCAGCGTAGTCCACGTCTTACCATGGTCGAAAGAGAACTCCATTTTTTTGATAGGTTCATCCCATGCATCTGCAAAACCTTCCAAATGCACAGTCTTAGCCTCATCGCCCGAAAGCACAACTCCTGTAGGATAATTCAACACGCCACTATTGGGCTTGGAGTAGATCTCGCCCGTGCGGTCGTCAGTGAACTGGCCCACGTATAGCTGAGAATCCAGCTTGTCGGCAGGTTTCGTCATGAACGTAAGGTTTGAAATGCGCTTCGTGAAGTTACCACCCGAAGTCTTGTTCACCCAGATCATGCAGGGATAGCCCTGCGACGGAGGCAGCAACTCGCCATCCATTTTGGTAACGATGACCGCTTCGTTGTCGATGAGCCAATCCAAGCTCATCTGGGCATAGTCGTAGCCGTCGCTCCCGATGGGACTCAAGATGTTGGCACCGACCTTGGGCTTGGCATACTCGATGATCTTGGCCACGGGAATGCCCTCGACCTCACTCTGCATGATGGTTGCTTGGCCCACACCGTTAATAGTGCAGTCCATCTTCATAACCTGCTTCACCGTTCCGAACTGTTTTTCTAGTTCCGGCAAGGTCATCTCAACCGGATTTTCGCAATCGCCGTCGATGGATACAACCCAGTTCTCGTAGATGGACTTGTCCACCTTGGCATCATCGGTGAGCCACTCGGCGGGCTCGTCCTTAACCGTCTTAAAGAAACGGTTCTTAGCCGGCGTAATGGTGGTCTGATCATAGCTGATAGATGGCTTGGCCTCGTCGGACGAGAGATCGGTATAACCCTTATACACGTTGTACTTCACTTCGTCCCAACGCTCGAACACACCGGTACGCGAATCAATATAGTGACAGGACTGGCAATTGCCGTTATCGTCCTTAGTGAACATGGTGCTGTTCATATGCAGCGTGTGAATAGGGTCGGCCAGCGGGTCGTCCGAATACGACTCGGAGTGACACGCAATACAGTTCTGGTAGCCCTGCTCGGCTGGATAGCCCATAAAGATGAGGCGATGGTAGGTGGGCAGGCTCATCAGTGCGTTCTCCAGCGTATGGCACGAGGTGCATCCGCGATTGTCGGCATCGAGGTAGGTATTATTCCAACCCAGCTCGTCGGACGGAACCGGCTGCACGGTGAATCCGTTGCGGTCGGTATAGCGGCGCGGCGCTTCGGCTGCAGCGTTCTCGGCATCCTCGTCGGCATGGCGATAGAACCCAGGAAGCGACGCAATGCCGTCGATGAAGCGGCCTTCTGTGGGGAACCCGCTGTACGCGGCCAATTCGTCCACACTGGAAGTATCAGCCTTATTGCTACTTGCCTTGCTTTCGGTTGCTGCGTCGGCCCTCGGAGCCTCTGAAGCCTTGGGGGCACATCCCCACACCGCAAACGAAGCAACCAGGGTGACCGCGAGCAATGCCACAATCAGTTTTGTCCTGCTCCGAGAATGCGTCGATGCGCATTTGTTCGTATTGTCTTTCATTGATCCCTCCTTCTCTTGTGATGAAACGGACTTCCCTATCCTCCTTCCCCCTTGCTCCTTTCCTGCGTGTTCAAAAAAACGCGGCACCGGCCCATCACCCCTCTTTGCCAGATGCCGCGTCAAGCAGGTTCGATCCCTTCCGACATCCAACTGTGCTTGCGCGGCCCATCGCAGTCGGCAATGGGCGTGCGGCGGAAGTCGTAATGCTCGATATAGGTTTTGTCCAACAGCGATTTCTCGTAAAAACCAACGTCCTTGTTATAAGCCGCAGCCACATCACCCACGCTCTTGTACTCGTCGCGCAGGGTGCCATCCTCGTGGTAGTACTGGTAGAAAGCCTGGTTGCAGTGCTCCTTCAAGTAAGCGAGGAACAACTGGATGAAGTTTTCGGAAGCCACGAAAAAGTGCCGTATGCCATCATCGTGCTGACGCAGGAAGCCAGTGTCCAGAAGACGGGCGAAATCACTGCGGGCGCAGGGGTAGGAAACGTCGTAGCGCCGCACGTGAATGGCATAGGTGAACTCGGCGTTGCTGTGCAAGATGGCTTCCAGCAGCACTTCCCGCTGCCGAAAGTTCAGGCTCTCGTCGGCATCAATAATGGCACGGAAACGCTCACGGCGGCGGCCCATACCATCAAGCTTGGCAATAAGGCGGTCCTGCTCGCTCGAAAGAAGTTCCACGGCGCACTCGAAGAACCGTGTCCAATCGTGGTATCCATCGCATTCGACAGCCAAGTTTTCAGGCTCGCACGGAAAGCAGCGCTCCGGAGTATCGCACGCATCGCGGGCGTACAGCAACTCCATGACGGGCACATGCGCGAGGAAGTGGTAACCCGCACGGTGTAGCACAAGAAAGTACATCAGGAACGCGAGCACATCGTTTCCCGCAGGGAACAAACGGAATGTTTTGAAGAAATGCAAGGCGATAAGCGCATCGATCACCGTATGGTTGGCACTACCCTCGTCATGTTTACTGCCGGAGAAATCGTCGGCGTTGAAACCAGCATTGCCCTCCTCCCGCGGCCAAAGCGTTACACAGAAAGAACCGAGGGCCCTGCCGCGCAGGCAATCAAGTGCACCAGGCTGCTGGCCTTCCACCTCGCGTGTCTCTTTTATCGCAATGCCCGTGACAAGTTTCGCGTAAAGGTTTTCGATAAAATGCGCGGTGATCGGTTGGTCCCGGTATTCCTCGATGCTTAGAAGGATTTTTCCCGCATTCGACACCAAAAGCTCGCTGCCGCTGGCCGGTTCGCAGGCTTGAACGCATATTCTCTTCATCTGCGCAGCATTGAGAGACACGTTTTCCAAGCGAGCCGCCAAGACCACTTCGTTGGCCCCTAGGTTCAACTCGTAATGGCCCCCTTCGGGCTCGCTGAGGATGCGCTCGTAATGGACGGCAAGGCTTTCGTTGAGTTGGAGTTTCTCAAGCAGCTTTCCCAAACGCCACGTCATGGCGTACCAACCGCCTGCAGTACGTGATAGTCCGCAAGCACCTTCGGGAAAAGCTATAGCGGGCGGAACGGGTAAGCGATGCCCTTGGCTTCTGCGCAACCGGTTGACCATAACCCAGTAAATAGATAGGTCCTCAGCAGGTATATCCATCGCCGATGAAAGCGATTCGAGCGTCTGCGCTTCTCGCGATACCAGCGCAAAAGCGCGTCCCAGCAGCGAATTGTCATCAGCCATGAGCTGTTTATCCATGACCTTGTTCTCCCTCTCCCTCGTTTGTTCATGTTCGCAAGTTACCCGAAGCTTTTCAAGGGTTGGGAAGATGACTAGAAAGTTTTTACTATGCGCAAAAAAACGATCCCCCTGCCTAGACTTCGCTTTCACGCGTCCGAGAAGCACACGAGCGAAGCAAGGAAAGGGGAATCGCTATCAGCAAACTTAGATTGACGCGAGCGCCTGATCGATATCTGCCACCAGATCGTCAGTGTCCTCAATGCCGCACGAAAGACGAATAAGATCGGGAGTAATACCGGCGGCAGCCAGCTCAGCATCATTCATCTGACGATGCGTCGCGTTTGCTGGGTGCAGCACGCAGGTACGCGCATCGGCTACGTGTGTAGCAATTTGGGCAAGTTTCAAGTTTCCCATGAATGTCTCGGCTGCTTCGCGACCGCCAGCTACACCAAAACTCACCACGCCACTAACGCCACCCGATAGATATTTCTGCGCCAATTCGTAGGAAGCATCACCTTCCAAGCCCGGATAGCGAACCCATGCAACACGGGGGTGCTGCGCAAGATATCGTGCCAACGCCAAACCATTCTTGTTGTGCTGAGCCATGCGTAAATGTAAGCTTTCCAAGCCTAAATTTATCAAATAGGCGCTTTGCGGCGATTGAGTGCAGCCAAAGTCACGCATAAGTTGCGCCGTTGCCTTCGTGATAAAAGCGCCTCCCAGGCCGAAGCGTTCCGCGTACACTACGCCGTGATAGCTGTTGTCAGGAGTGGTCAATCCGGGAAACTTATCGACATGCGCAAGCCAGTCGAACCGACCGGCGTCTACAATGGCTCCGCCCACACTTGCCCCATGCCCATCCATGTACTTGGTAGTTGAGTGCGTAACAATATCGGCACCCCACTCGATAGGGCGACAGTTTACCGGTGTGGGAAAGGTGTTATCCACGATAAGCGGCACCCCATGGGCATGTGCCACGGTAGAAAACCGCTCTATATCGAGTACAGTAAGAGCAGGGTTTGCAATAGTCTCACCAAACACGGCTTTCGTATTAGGGCGAAACGCCGACTCAAATTCTTCATCACTACAATCAGGTGCCACAAAGGTGAATTCCACACCCATGCGTTTCATGGTTACGGCAAACAAATTGTAAGTACCACCATAAAGAGCCGATGATGCCACCACATGATCGCCGCATCCAACAATGTTGAACACCGCAAAAAAGTTAGCTGCCTGACCCGAAGAGGTAAGCATAGCTGCTGTGCCACCCTCTAGTTCGGCAATCTTTGTCGCAACAAAATCGTTGGTAGGGTTTTGTAGTCGTGAGTAAAAGTAACCAGCTTCCTCCAGGTCAAATAACTTACCCATATGCTCACTCGAATCGAATTTCCACGTGGTGGACTGGTAGATGGGAATCTGCCGAGGTTCGCCGTCTCCGGGGCGATACCCGCCCTGAACGCAGGTGGTACTAATAGACTCGCTCATGCTGGTCTCCTTGTTGAAAGCGTTGATGCGGTATCATGGATCGAAACATTATAGTCACCACCGCTTCTATGTCGGTAGCCGCCTCTTTCCGATAATTGGCTAACTATTTTAAAGATAATCAAGTTATCGGAATATTAGGTATCATAGAACAAGCACCTGCAATAGATACCCAGCGCGCGAGGGAGCGCAAAAACGGCCCCTCAGAACAAGCGAGGTTCACCATGCCCATTAGAATTCCTGACTCCCTGCCCGCTACCGACATTCTCGAGAGCGAAAACATCTTCGTCATGACAGAGCGGCGTGCTGTGCACCAAGACATTCGACCTTTGAAGCTCGTGCTGCTAAACCTCATGCCTACAAAGATTGTTACTGAGACGCAAATTATGCGCAAACTCTCAAATACACCACTGCAGATAGAGATCGAGCTTCTACAGGCGGCAAGCCATGATGCCAAAAATGTTGCTGCACAGCATCTCGAAACGTTCTACACCACCTTCGACAAAATCAAAGATCAACATTTCGACGGAATGATAATTACCGGCGCACCAGTGGAACTGCTCGATTTTGAACAGGTGGACTACTGGGATGAACTTTGTGAGATTATGGATTGGTCAACCACGAACGTGCACTCCGTGTTTCACATTTGCTGGGGGGCTCAAGCTGGTATTTACTACCATTACGGCGTAGAAAAACATGAGTTACCCGCTAAGATGTTTGGTGTATTTGAACACCGCGTGAGCAAGCCTTCATCACCCTTAGCACGAGGATTTAACGATCGGTTTTGGGCGCCACATTCGCGCTATACTGAAGTACGAGCCGAAGATATTGAGGTTCATCCAGACCTCGAGCTTATAGCCGTCTCCGACGAGGCTGGCGTCTACCTCGCGAAAAGTACCGACAGCCGTCATTTCTTCGCGTTCGGCCACCCTGAATACGACCGCGATACTCTCATGAAGGAATATGAGCGTGACACGGCAAAAGGTACGGGCACAGCACTGCCGCAACACTACTTCCCCGCCGATGACCCCTCGCAAGAGCCACTCGTAACCTGGCGGGCACACGCTCAGCTTCTCTACACTAACTGGTTGAACTATTATGTCTATCAGACCACGCCCTACGATCTTGAAAAGGCAGGAACCAGCGAAGATGTCTAACGAACCAGGAACGAACGCCTCACAAGGCATCGGCACTTCCGAGACAAAGCTGCCCAAGCGCTATCTTTTAAAGCCCATTACCACACCAGCAGCGAATACAACCCCCGACGAGCAACGTACCCTCACGGATTCCGCCACCGACCCCTTCATCAGGGCAGCTTGCGAAGACGACGACGGCTACGACCCCTATTCAGACCGCCGAGAGGAACCCTCTCTCTTCGAAGAGGACCCTTGGGGCTAGCTTGGTTCAACAGTGTATTGGACGCTTGAATTCCCTTCAAGCATTAATGGGGAAACACCGCACCGTCTAGTTCTTCAAAGCTTTTTATGGCGCGATCGGACAACGCTACCAGTTCTTCAAAGGTGCCCGAGAGATCGTTATCGTAAATACCCACGGTTCGATAACGTGCCGCACGCAGCGTGCGCAATGCATAAGCAGAATCCTCGAAACCCCAAGTTGTCTCTAGCGGCGTACCCATGAGGTCACGCGTATAATCGTAAACAGCCGGCTCGCGCTTCGACTTCCCCACGTCGTCAACCGATACGACATGATCGAGATAAGGCATAAAGCCCGTCAGTTCTAGCCCTGCTTGCAAGTACGGCTGGGGGCTCGACGAAGCCACACTCATACGCACCCCTCGCTCGGCAAGGCTACGCACAAAGGCAAGTGCACCCGGTCGTTCGCTAGCTCGTGTGCGATAGTAATCCAGCATAAGCTCATCCATCATAAGAACCGCATCAGCCCCGCATGATCCCAGGCCGCAACGCTCATGAAAAAAATCGCCCGCTTCGGGAATAGTGAGGGTAGTAAGCAAGTTAGACTCGGCACGTGTCAATTGTGTACCAGCTCGACGTGCCAGCTCTTCTTCAACCTCAATCCACGCTCCCATTGAATCGAGAAGCGTTCCATCGCAATCAAAAATAATACCCGTTCGCAATGAGCCCATCAGACTAAAAACCTCCGTTCGAATTCACGGATTGGCTGAAACTTACCAATACTACACCCCTGCGCACACGTGCAACCTGCTTAACGAAGCACCTGATACTGCTCCTTATGTTGCCGAGGTTAGGGCCTATTAATAAAGTTGAAGCCTGCCAAATTTTCCATCGACAGGCTCCTTGAACAGTGGCAATAAATTGCGTTACTCTTCTACACGAATAACGCTTGGCTCCTCGCGCAGTACGTCGTCAAGTTGGGCAATGTCAGCGAGTACCGCACGAACACTTTTTTCGCGTGCCAGGTGTGTAACATAGGTGATATTCACCGTATTGCCATCCTGCTTGCCACGCTGAACCACCGAATAAACACTCACGTTATGATTAGCAAAAACCTGCGCCATAGCAGCCAGCACGCCCGAGCGGTCCGCCACCGCAAAACGAATATAATACTTCGTTTTCAGGTTATCCATCGGCACCATCGAAAGTTTATCGGTACAGGTACATCCCACCAATGGTCCAACACCCTGCTGTATATGACGGGCAACTTCAAGCACGTCTCCCATAACAGCACTTGCAGCCGGACCGGCACCAGCACCTTCGCCGAAGAACATCGTCTCGCCCACAGCATCGCCCACCACGTAGATGGCATTAAACACCCCATTTACTGTTGAAAGCTGGTGGTTCAAGGGCAGCATCGTAGGGTGAACGCGCACATCGATACCCTCATCGGTGCGATGAGCGTGGGCGAGTAGCTTCACGCAATAGCCCATATCGCGTGCCGTATCCAGGTCGAGCGGTGTGATATTGCGAATACCTTCGGCATGTACATCTTCAATAGTTACGCGCGAATTGAAAGCAATCGAAGCTAAGATGGCAATCTTGGCAGCAGCGTCAAGGCCATCCACATCGGCGGTCGGATCAGCCTCAGCAAAACCTTTTTCCTGAGCTTCCAACAATGCTTCGTCGTAAGCTAGGCCATCTTCGGCCATACGCGTAAGCATATAATTTGTTGTACCGTTCACAATACCCATAACCGTGTCGACTCGGTTTGCAATGAGCGAGTGTTTTAGTGGGTCAATAATAGGAATACCGCCACCCACGCTCGCCTCAAACGCTATCTCCTTGCCCGTTTCGTCGGCAAGCTCCATAACCTCCTTACCATAAGTTGCCATCAACGCTTTGTTAGCGGTTACTACGCTCTTCCCAGCACGCAGCGCTCCGCACACCACATCACGAGCCACCGTCGTACCGCCAATAAGTTCGATAACTATATCGATATCCGGATCATTCAAGATATCCTGATAATCTTGGGTGAACAAATCTTCAACCCCGTGGGTAATTGCCTGCTCGGGGTTGCGCGAACATACGCGTACCAACTCCGCGTCGATACCGTAGTGGCGTTTGAAGTCTTGAGCGTGGTTTTTTAGAATGTCGATGCACCCGCCGCCAACCGTTCCGGTGCCAACCAACCCTAGTTTTACCGTCATATCGTTTCTCCTAAATATCCCGGCTCATCAGGTCTTCGTAAGTCTCACGCCTCGTGGTAAGACGCGCTTCGCCATCTTTCACAAACACAATGGCAGGACGCGGTTGACCATTGTAGTTACTAGCCATAGTGTAGCAGTACGCACCGGTGCCGAATACCGCCACAACATCATCAAGATCAGGATGCTGCAAAGGCATATCTATCACCACCGCATCGCCACTTTCACAGTGTTTCCCTGCGATAGTCACAATCTCAGTACGCGGCTGACCTGCTTTGTTGGCAATAATCGGCTCGTAATTGGCATGGTAAAGCGCTGTGCGAATGTTGTCAGACATACCGCCGTCCACTGCAACGTACTTACGAATACCTGGTAACGTCTTCAAAATACCCACGGTATACAGCGTAACACCCGCATTGGCCACGATACTACGTCCCGGCTCGGTAACCAGACACGGTTCTTCGACGTTGTGCTTTGCGCACGCCCCACGCACTGACGAGGTAACAATTTCCGCAAACTCATCAATAGAAGCCGGCTTGTCGTCGGCTGCGTAGGCAATGCCCACACCACCACCCACATCAAACTCTTCAATGGTGTAGCCGTAGGTTGCCTTGATGCGGGCCATCAGCTCAATCATAATCTCGACCGCTTCGGGGTAGGAATGTAGCGCGAAAATCTGTGAGCCAATATGGCAGTGAAGACCCGCTAATCGCACATTTGGTGTCTCCAGCACGTCTTTCACACAACTGAATGCAAAGTCGTCACGCATATTGAAGCCAAACTTCGAGTCCTCGCAGCCGGTGCGAATATACTCATGCGTATCGGCTTCCACGCCCGGCGTAATACGCATATAAATAGCCTGCTCAATACCAAGATTGCCCGCAATCTTCGAAATGCGCTCTAATTCAATGCGACTGTCAATAACTATGCGACCCACGCCCGCTTCCATAGCTTCACGCAGTTCGAGGGGTGTTTTATTGTTACCATGAACAAACACGCGCTCCATAGGGAAGCCAGCGGCACGAGCAATTGCCAACTCGCCGCCACCCGATACATCGAGGCAAAGCCCTTCCTCTTCCACGATGCGTGCCGCTTCCTTGTTAAGAAACGCCTTACTAGCAAAAGCAACATCGGAATTCTCATAACGACTACGGAATGCGTTCAGATAAGACTTCATACGCGAACGCATATCAGCCTCATCCATGACATACAAAGCCGTACCCTGGGTTTTGGCAAGCTTTACCATGTCGACACCACCTACAAAAAGGTGATCGTCCTTCACTTCGGCGGTCATTGGCAGCACTGCGCCCAGCTCCATGGTAGTGCGGTTGTCAGGCTGCTTACTCGTATCTGCTGCGGGGAGAGCCATAGGTTTCCTTTCGTACCTGCAAGGGGAATTGATCTAGTCTATCATCCCTCGTCGTATACGTGGCTACTCACAAGGAAAATGAAGGAATCATTCATCGCCTCGGAATAATTTGGAAGGGTCTCACTGTAGCCGAAGGCTTGGCTCTTGGGCTACAGTGATTCGCGACGCGTATGTATCTTTATGAAGTATAATATCCTAGACGAGGAGAAAGCGCGCGTCGCAGCTCAGCGGCGCCAGAGAGCAAAGGGGTATTCCATGGCAGTACAGGAACCGTCTATCGACCAGTGGCTCAAAGAGGCAAAGCAGGATCCGAAAGCCGAGCAGTGCGGCATGTTTCTCGCACATAACGGCATTGTGCGCATCACCCCCAAAAAACTGGTGCGTGAAGGAGTTGAGGGGTTGGGTAACGTAGCGCAAGTCGAATTTTCTTACGATGCCGACGGCGTTGCGGCAGCCGAAAAAGAAGCGCTTACCTGGCCGGGCGTTTACTACGTACGCACCTGGCTCAACGAGGGCGTGCTCAATGTGGGCGACTCCATCATGTACGTGCTCATCGGCGCAGATATTCGTCCGAATTGTATCGATGCGCTTCAGAAGCTTGTCGGCAAGATTATGACCGACCTCGTCGTTGAAAAAGAAATCTTCGCGTAAACCCCCCTTTCGTCCGTCAACCCACCCGCCTGCATACGCATAACTTTTTGGTGGCTGAAAAACAAATGCAGCGGGGGACTGCTTTAGAAATACGCAGCGGCTTTCAAATCTTTACTAAGGACTGCAGAATATAATTTCTGTAGTCCTTATTTTATTCACAGTGTTTCACGTGAAACATCGTAGATAACCTTTATTGAACAGGTATGTTACTGAATTAATTGTATGTACTTCATACAACAACCCCGCGGGTCGTTCGCTTTTTTATTGCCATTTTTTGACTGATCAATTTTTGGTTAATTGTGACATTCATTTTTTGATCGCGTGCAATGCACATCTTTGACTGATAAATATTCTTATATGAATATATTCCATTCATACTATAATTATGATCATAGTATACGTTCAAATGGGGAGTAGTTTATGGGCGAGAAGATAATGGATGGGTTTCCATCGCGGGAAGAGGCACTGGCTGATTTCTTTGCAGCCTGGAAACCTTCGGCACAAGCAACAGCAGCAGAGCTTGTTAGCTTAGACGAGGCTATCGGACGAATAACGGCGCGCAATTTGGTTTCTGCAAACACGCTGCCCGTAGTACGCGCGTCGGGCTGCGACGGCATTGCCGTCAAGTCGGCCGCCTTCGCAGAAGGACTCCCGAACACCAGCGCTTGGAAGATGGGGCAGGATTACGTACGTGCCGACACGGGAGACGATTTCCCCGACGACTACGATGCTGTCATCATGATCGAAAAAGCCGCCATCCAACCCGACGGCTCCGTTATCCTCGACGACGACGTACAGGTAATGGCCGGCGCAAACGTGCGCAAGGCGGGTGATACCATTAAAGTGGGGACGCCTCTTATAGAAGCTGGCCGTCCCATTCGTCCGACCGATCTGGCAGCGCTCGCCATGGGAGGCGTCACACTCGTGCCCGTACGTCGTAAGCCTCGAATCGCCTTCATTCCCACCGGCAGCGAGTTAATACCCGCAGGTATCGCTCCACGCCGTGGACAGAACGTCGATACAAACAGCCTTATGGTGAAGCATATGCTTATCGAATACGGTGCTGAACCCCTCATCTTCCCCATCGTGCACGACGATCCGGCCGCGCTTGAATCCGCCTTCAGTGAAGCTTTAGCGGTGGCCGATGCAGTGGTCGTTAACGGAGGATCAGCTGTAGGTGAGGAAGATTTCAATGTACGCATGATTGAAGCCCGTGGACAGGTAATACACCACTACATCGCCGCAGTGCCTGGACGTCCACTCATGATGGCCGTGGCTGACGGCAAGCCCGTTATCGATCTACCTGGCCCTACTCTAGCCGCTTACTACGGCACGCAATGGTGCTTGCAAGCCATTGTCGCGCGCTTCCTTAACGTGCCCGTACGCAAGATAGCCACCGTGCAAGCGCGCAGTGCCGCCGACGTATCCGGCCCACCGCAAATGGCAAACATTGCACGGGTGAACCTGATGCATGACAAGAGCAGTCCCACCGGTTATACCGCGCAATTTCTCAGCTTCAAGACCGGAGATCTAGCTGCCTGCATGGCCAGCAATGCCCAGCGGGTATCGCCCCTTGGTGAGCGCGGCTTCGCTGCTGGTGAGCTCGTGGAAGTGGACTTGCTCCGCGGCGAAGAATTCATCGACTAGTAGCAAGCAAACCCAGACAAACCACCTCGTCAGCGCAATTACAAACCAACTGCAATGTCGTTTTCCGCGTTGCTCTAAGGTAGAATAACAACAAGTGATACGAGTGACCTGTTGCAGAGAGGTACGTATGAATCAGCTTGATTATCTGGCATCAGAATTCGCCTCTTTTGAAGAAAAGCCTTTTAATCCCGTAGATTCTCTCGTCCTCTCGCAGTTTTGCATGGTTCGGGCCGAGAGTATTGCTCCGCCGCTTGATGTTTGCAACGATTTCCTTAATGCGGACACCCACATAAACAACCGCCTTATCCACCCAAGCAAACCGGCGCATTTCACCGATGCGCTGCGTGCTGAACTTTATGAGACCATGTTCGAGGGATTTATTCCTGACCAGGTGAAACAGAACATGATTGCATTAGCTGCCAGCCCACGCTTCCGTGACATGACTATACGTGACTATTTAAGCTTATTCGATACCGAACGTCAGACACAGTTTGCAGCCATGACCTTCGTATACAAAAACGAATTTGCTTATATTGGTTTCCGCGGTACCGACACATCGTTTACAGGCTGGCGAGAAGACTTCAATATGGCCTACGCTTCTCCCGTTCCCGCTCAAACGCAGGCCGCACGATATTTACAAGTCGTTGCGTCCCATCTACCCGAAAAAATCTATGTGGGTGGTCATTCAAAAGGCGGAAATCTTGCAGTATATGCGTCTTTGCAGTCGAACCTTGACGTAAAGCAGCGTATCCAAGTGGTATACAGCCATGATGGCCCAGGCTTCAAGGACAACACCTTCCCCACGTCGGATTGGGAGCAACTCGAAGGACGCATACATCGAACCGTGCCCCAAGAATCCGTTGTGGGCATGTTTATGGATATGAAAGCTCCTCCTTTGGTAGTAAAAAGTACCGGAAACGGCATTATGCAGCACAGTCCCTTTACTTGGGAGATAGCTGGCAACGACTTCGTCTATCTTGACAAGCTTGCCGACAACGCACTATTCACTGACGAAGTACTCACTGAGTGGCTGAGTTGCTACTCCAACGAAGATGCAGCACGATTGGTCGATGCTCTCTTTGAAGCCATAGAGGCATCGGGAGCTCAAGATGCCAGCGATTTCCTGAGTGGCGGAACAAAAGTCATCGCCTTACTAGCTGAAGCCGCAAAGCATACCGGAGAAGAAAGCCGCACCACCTTGATGGCGGCGTTCACCTCCTTAGCAGACGTAGCCGCTCGCCACTTCAGTAAGCGCGTCGCAAACAAGCTTACAACACCTGAATTGGGAGCGTCGAACAAACCATTATCGAAGTGGGTTTAGCAATCCATAAACACACCGTTCAGAGAGCGGTTGCGCAGCGCCATCTGCAGCCGCGGAACCAGTCCTTCTGCCAGTTTTCGCACGTAACCACACACCGAAGCATCCTCGCCCAACCCCAGCGTATCGCAGAGCTCACCTGCCGCTTGGGCAAGCACAACTTTCATCCGGGTAGTCGAGCAGCCGTCCAAAAGTACTCCTATACGCGAACACCCCTCGAATCCGACCTGCAGCGAGCGTACAGCACCTTGTGCCAACACACACCCCGTCGCATTCGCCGCTACCGGTTCGAACAGGTTCATGATAAGCTCACCATACTGGGGATGCACCGCACGCAGTACACTTCGGCAACGCTCTACTTCAAAACATTGAAGGAAGCGGTTCTCTACGAGTAGTCGCTCAAGATACGTATTCACGTAGCGAATCCCTTGCACCGCTTCGTCCACCGGATAACACAGGGGGTAATCGATATCCGCCGGTATATCGAGGGAGAAAAACCGCGCGTCGTAGCGCGCACCGAAGCCACGCAGGCTTTCAAGCGTGTCCCTCAGTGCAATGCTTTCCAGTAGGGGTGCAGTGAGGCACACTTCCTTCCATAGGGCATCCGTACGTGCCGCCTCAGCCTCAAGCTCACTGCGGCAACGTACAAAAGCCACATCCACACCTTCGTCCAAAAGTGCGCGAAGTACTCGCGCATCAGGCTCGTTGGGGTCTACGCCCAACGTGAAACAAACCGACCCGAGCAGCCTGAATGCATCGTATTCGGGAAGCGAACTGCTTTCGCCTAGGGTGTAGAGGGATGCCTGCTTGGCAAGTACACCCATAAGCTGCATCTGAAACAACTCCCCATCCAGCATATCGTCGAAACCATTCAAGTCATCCGCTGTTTTCGTCGTCGCGAGCACATCAACTTCAGAGACCAAGAGAAGAACCTCCTATGCGGCTGTTTGAGTCGAATCCGATACGGTACAACTCGTTGCACCCGTCGTAAAAACCGAGGGCATAATCGTTGCCGGGCCTCTCGAGCCGGTCCTCGTCATAGACGCGGTCGATCTCGTCTCGCAAGCGGCCGTCATCGTCTTCCTCCTCTTTGGCCTCGAAGGCGTCGAGCTGCGTCTGTTGGTCGTAATCGCCCGCACGTCGACCAGCAGCATAGCTGCGCAAACGTTCGAGCGGCATATCGGCCAGCAGGTCGGTCGAACCATGGGCCTCGTGGTCGAATGCATGCCTCAGGGCAGCAATAAGGTCGTCGTCGGCAAAGGGCTCACCGGAATCGGAATCCTCCTTGCGACGGTAGAACACATCCTGGACGTCGGCCAGCGTGTCCTCGTAGTTACCCTGATCGACAAAGGGTGAATCACAGAATCCAAGCGCTATCTCGCACAGCACTCCCCGACCAAACTCCACGCGCCCGGTGGCGCGCAGCGCCGTCTGACGACGCTCGACAAGCCCTCGCATCTGCTCTTGCGTCAGACTGAGGCCGTAGCGCGCCGTAACCTCGTTACAAGCCACCAAATCTTGCGTTGCAGCCGCCTCTTGCAGCCGCATCAAACTGTTCGCTATATTCAATTCCATGCGCATCACCTCGGATAGACATATATAC
>JAEWYG010000205.1 GCA_023395755.1 Actinomycetes bacterium
CGACAAGGTTTGAGCGCAGCCGCGATCAAGCGGCGGAGTATCATAATCCGCAGAATCCTGAAACCAGTTGGTCGAACAGGTGGGAGTTGGCATGGAAGTTGCGTTCTATTTCTACACCATCATTATCATGCTCATCTGCGTTGCGGCCGGAACGATATCCTTGTCGGCTTATTTCGTATCGAGAAAACGTTCCGCACTCGCTGTAGTTTCGTTTTTCTTTTTCTACTTTCTCGACGTTGCTCTTATTTTTCAAGACGAGTACTTAGGAATGAATACCGCCTACCAGCTCGATAATTTTTATTCCATCAGCCAACCGTTGCTTAAAACTCTCTTTGCCGTAGGAATTCTTGAATCACTCTGGCTTATCACCTGCGATTATCTCGACGAACGACGCCTCGCCGTGATAATCAGTCCTGCCATCATTTTCATTGCCGCCAGTTTCGCTGTGGTAATGTTTGCTCCCGAAGGACCTTGGAAGCAATGGGGATTCTACAGCTTGCGCCAAGCGTTTCTCATAGGAATGCTTGTTTTCGTATTCGTACGATACTTTCATACCAAAAACGAGGTTGAGCACGATCGTCTATACCGACAAAAAAGGTTGTTTATAGTTACGGCAGTACTAACGGCGTGCATCATAGCTGAAGACTCATTCATGATTCTTATATGGAACCCGGTTACCACTCCGGGTGTTTCACTTTTGCCGCTTTATATATCAGAGCGAAGCTTTTCTGAAAATGCACTCATGCTCTTTTATGCCTTTCTCGCACTCCAGCAAGCTGCGGAAACACTGCGTTTACGTTTCAAGGAGCCACCCGCTTCAAGTAATCCAGCCTTACGGCAGCATGTTGACGATCTGCTTCCTGCCTACTGCTCCCGTCATCTTCTTACCGCTCGGGAGCAAGTTGTTCTCGCCTTAATAATGCAAGGCAAAGACAACCAGAACATTGCAAGCGAACTACAACTCGCTGTTGGAACGGTAAAAGCGCACGTGCATAACATTTTGAAAAAAACCAATCACACCAGTCGCCAAGACCTAATACGAGACTTCTGGAAAGAATAAAACAACAACTCTCATACCCTAATCGCGCCAACGTTCTTCGCGTTCGGCTTCTCTGCGGTGCTCAGCATTTACCTCCTCTTCTTCTATCTCTACAGGACGCATGAGAAACCCTTGTTCCACGTCTTGAACAATAGGGTCTTCTCGCTCTGCCTTTTCTTGACGCCTTTCCTCACGATCGTGTTCTGACTCTTTTTTATGCAAGAAGGACATGAGCATACCCCTTTAGATCGATTGGCTACCTTGCCTTGATTTTCTGCCCCCCGCACAAAAAATCGGCGCCGTCTTTCAAGTTGACGATAAGACGTTGTCCGTCCATTATGATGACGTTACCAATAACGAAACGGAGCATTTCTTCATGAACATACCGGGGCTCATTACCGTAAAACCCGATCAAACAAACCTTCTCGATAAACTCTCCCACATGGTAGGCACCTCCTTTTTGGAAGAAAGATGGTATATCACGTGGCTTGAAGCGCTCGACGCGCAAGGGATCGATCCTATACGTAAACAGATCATCACCCAAGCAGCCATACGCGGCGACTACCAAGCAACGGCACCCTACGGTTGCATCCTTACCGTGCCCGACCACACGGCGGCAGTAAACGTATATCGCAAAAGCGAACTGGTCGATCTGCCTTGGTCGGGCTTACAAGAGCAAGCAGCAGGCGTGCTGGAAGCAGTGCTAACTCACGAGGAGCAACAACTGCTACTCGAGCGCATCGAAGAGATGGAACCCATCTCAGGCTCCGACTGGCCCCTACAAGTGGCCCACCCCGAAGACGACTTTCTCTACATCATTTCAATAGGCGTCGATTCTCTACAGCGCGGCACTGGTGCATTCGGGCGCTTATTCAAGCCTTTTCTGGCTTATGCCGATGACCAAGAGCTTGATTGTTATCTCGACTGTTATTCCGATCAACTCGAACAGCTCTACAACCATTACGGCTTCGAGATTATCGAGCGGAAAAGCGATCCAGCATTCGCCGTCCACGAGCGGTGCATGGGGCGCCGTCCACAACCGAACCCTCTCACGATTGCCAAGAAGTAGAGCCTATCTCGCCCAGGGAAAAGCGTTCGCCGTCGTAGCCGATACGCGTAACGCTGGCATTGGGAATTTTCGCCGGGTCGTTCACGCGGGAGGGATCCAGCAAGTACACCAGCGTGCGCACGACAAACGAATGCGTAACCACCAACGCATTGCCCCCGCCAGCCAAACGCACCGTCTCGCCCGCTTCCGCAAAAAAGCCGCTCAGGCGATTCTCAATACGATCGAAACATTCAGCACGGCCCGAAGTATCCGCTCGTGCAAGAACATCAGCTACTTCGGGCAAGCGACAGTTGTGATCTTGAAAAGACAGCTCCTCACCAAAGCCCTCGGTAAGCGCCGCATGCAACAATTCTCCAGGCTCGCCCTCTAAGTCGCCGTAGCACCATTCGCGCAACCGCGGATCTTGTGCAAGGGGCAACGATAGATTAGCAAAGGGGGAAATGCCCGACTGCGGCAAGAAGAGTCCGGCGTGCCCTTGAGCTTCGCCACGCGCGGCGGTCCATGACGCAAGCAACGCATCGAGCGTTTGCACCGCACGCCCACTATCGCTCGAAAAGGCCGCAGTAAAGTCAACTTCCGAAAGTCCACGTCCGAGTGCTTCTGCCGCACGCACACCTTCTTCCGTTAAGGGCGTATCACACCACCCTTGCACCTTGCCCATAACGTTGAACAAAGTTTGCCCATGGCGTACTACATAGAAAACTACCGGATTGTCCTTGAGGGAAAAATCAGCGGAAGGCATCGAGAGCATGCCGTAACCTGATGAATGTGATCCTGCGTTGCCCAAAGCCATAATCTCACCTTTCCGCACCTAAACGGCGTGCTGCATATAGCCTTTTGCAAGTGACTCGGCAACCCGCAAGCCGTCGCATGCGGCGCTCATGATGCCACCAGCGTAACCGGCGCCTTCCCCACAAGGGTAGAGTCCCGAGTTTGGAGCGACAGGGATCGAAGAAGCCACAAGCAGCGCCTGCAAGTTTTCGTTACGCACAATACGAACAGGACTAGAGCTACGAGTTTCCACACCCGTCATAACCGCGGAAGGATTGGCAAACCCTCGCAACTTGGCATCAAGTAACGGCAGAGCCTCGCTTAATGCTTCTACAACAAAAGGCGGCAGACATGCTCGCAAATCGCACCACACCACGCCACGAGCATACGTCGGGTGCACGGTAGCGCTTATCTCGCCAGCGTTCGACTGCGCTTTTTCTAGCACCCTTACCTTCTCATCATCCGCGGACAGCGAGGCGTGCGTCGATACGTTGGCAAACGACGAACCGTCCCCTCCTGCCAAAAAATCTCCCACCGTCTGTGCTGGCGCTTGGTAAGGAGAGCCGCCCGCTGCACGAGCAGCCTCGTAGGCAGCATGCTCCATGCAACGTTGCAAATCGACACCCGCCAGAGGATCATCGCCCTCAAAATCCTCTGGTCCCACACCCACCAAAAGAGCGCTGTTGGCATTCTTCCCATCGCGCGCGTAGCGGCTCATGCCGTTCACCACAACGCCATCCTGTTCGCTCGCCGCACAAACAACCTCGCCACCAGGACACATGCAGAATGTATACACACTGCGTCCACTCGGCAGATGCACCGCCAGCTTGTAGTCGGCCGCGCCGAGAGTCGGATGCTCTGCCGCCTGGCCATACTGCGTCCGATTGATTTCTTCTTGATTGTGCTCAATACGCACACCGACCGAAAATGGCTTCTGCTCCATACGAACACCGGCATCGCGCACAGCCTCGAACGTGTCCCGTGCGGAATGCCCACAGGCCAGCACTACACGGCTAGCATCAACAATCTCGCCCTCGCCCGTACGAGTGTCGCACACCTCAATACCCGAAAGAGTACTTTCCGAGAATCGCAAACCTGTCAACTGAGCATGGAAGCGCACCTCGCCTCCCGCATCGACGATTTGCTGACGCAGACGCCGCACCACCTCTACCAACTTGTCGGTGCCGATGTGTGGTTTCGCCTGCCAAAGAATTTCTTCAGGTACGCCAGCCTCAACAAACCAAGTCAGGACATGGCGAGCGAAAGGACTCTTGATATTAGTAGTAAGCTTGCCGTCCGAAAACGTGCCCGCACCACCTTCTCCGAACTGAATGTTCGTGTGACTGTCAAGCTGGCCGCCTCTATCGAAGGCCGCCACAGCAGCCAGACGCTCATCCACGTTCCCGCCACGTTCCAACACAAGAGGGCGCAGACCTGCGCGTGCGAGATAAAGCGCCGCAAACAAACCAGCAGGACCCGCACCCACTACGACAGGGCGCAGTTCGTCACCACACGCGAAGGCGCAATCGAGAGTTGGAACAAAAAGCGATTCATAGGACTCGTGACGCTTAACGTGCGTACCCGCAGCAGCACCCGCACCGCCACGCTGCGTGGCAGACACCAGTACCTCTTCCTCAACAGCAACGTTGACAAACTCCACCGCCATCGTTGCTACGAAATGCACGTCACGCTTCTTTCGTGCATCCACACTGCGCTTCAACAAGCGAATCGTACGCAGCTGCCTCTCAGGCACCCCCGCAGCGCAAGCGGCAGCCTTACGTAATAAGGCCTCTCCTTCTACACCCGGTACCCCTGCATCAAGTGGCAGTTTTACGTTTGAAATCTCAAGCATACAACTACCTATCCTCTATAATGCGTGCAGCAGCGCACCGGCCCGCAACCAATCCACTTGCCCAAGCCCAGTGCAGGTTGTAGCCACCGCAGGGAGCATCTACGTCTAACGTCTCACCAGCCACAAACAGGCCTTTATCCCGACGTGATTCCAGCGTGGCAGCATCGAAGTTGTCCACCACAAAACCTCCGCGCGTTACCTGACACTGACGCACCTCGCCAATGCCCTCAATTTTCAGGGATAACGCCTTTAGCGACACCGCCAATGCGGCTACGTCAGATTTTCTCAACACCGCCTCAGGACGCAGCTTTGCCTGCTTCAGCACTACTGATGCCACGGGAGGCAGCAACAGCCCACGCAAGTATGCTTCCGCCGTGAGAGATTGCCTCCGAGCCGCCAGACGCTTACGACGGCTAAACAGGTAGCTCTCGCAATCGGAGGCGGAAACAAACGGGAGTAAATCAATAAGTAGCGTGTCACCTGGACAAGCGAAACGAGAGAGGTTGAACACCGCAATACCCGATACCCCATAGGAGCGAAAGAGCAACTCACCCTCTTCGTGTGCCTTAACCACACCGTCAGAGCCTACTAAAGCAAGCGCGGCCCTCACGCGAATATTGTCCAAACTTTTTGCAACCTTGCCAACGGTACGCAAAGGCCCTAGAACAGGCTGCATCGCCACCGTCTGATAGCTCGCAGGCAGCAACCCCTCGAACCTGCGTCCACCGCAGGCCACAATAACTGCCTCAGCATGCTCTACCGCACCATCAGCAAAGTGTAGGTGAAAACGCCCACCCTCATGCTCAGGCAGCACCACCTGACTGACCGCATTACCGCATGCCTCTCGTGCGCCTACCGCAGCGCACGCAGCGCGCAGCACGTCTAATACCGTAGATGCTTTGTTCGTGAAGGGATACAACCGCCCCTCGTCGTCTTCGCGCCATTCCAGGCCGGCATCAGCAAAAAAGGCATGTACCGGGTCTTCCCCGTTTGCCCTTGGGTTTGCGCTCTCGCCTGCGTCCGCATTCGCGTTTCCATGTCCAGCGAGCGCAGCATGCTGCTGCCGCAATGCCTGCAGAACTTCTCCAACGAATGCGCTGTTGCGGTAATACGCTGCATCAACGCACACATTCGAGAAGTTACACCGCCCATTGCCGGTAGCCAAAACCGAACGCCCTACACGCTCGTCAGCTTCGTACAACACAACTTCAACGGCGGAAGCCGCGCTACGTCGCGTGCGCAGCGCTTCGCCCGCTGCCACTGCAGCCGCCAACCCCGCGGCACCGCCGCCTATAATTGCAAGTTTTTTCATTGCTCCATCATATTCTTAGATTAAACTCGCCAAACGTTTGGCGTGCCAGCGACCAAAAATACCGTACAGCACCTGAAATACCACAGCAACCACCAAGGCACATCCCACAAACAGTATCGTCATTTCTTGCGTAAACGCCACGATGCCGAATAAGCCGTGAAATAGCGTTGCCCCCAACACCGTACCTCCCGCCACAACCAGCAATAACGCAGCACGAATAGGCGTGAAGGGCACGCACAAACGTACCACTAGCATAAATCCTACCCAAGCTGTTAGCAATACACACAGTGTGGACACCTGACCATAATCAAATCCCAGCACGCGATAACCGATAATATTCGTCGTTAATACCACTGCCACAGCGCAAAGAGCACCTGGTATCGACTTTACAATAACGTTTTCCAAGAACCGTCCCCGAATACGATCTTTGTTTGGCTCCAACGCCAGCACAAACGATGGAATGCCAATGGTGAAAGCCGATATCAATGTCATCTGTATGGGCTGGAACGGATACTGCCAAGGCAGGAAGATAAACAATACTGCCAACGACATAGACAGCAGCGTCTTAACCAAGAACAGCGAGGCTGAGCGTTGTAGATTATTGATTGAACGACGCCCCTCTGCTACCACCTTTGGCATACTGGCGAAATCGTTGTCCACTAAAACCAACTGCGCCACATTACGAGCAGCATCTGAGCCAGCCGCCATGGCCACCGAACAATCGGATTGCTTCAGCGCAAGCGTGTCATTAACGCCATCACCCGTCATAGCCACCACATGTCCGCGCTTCTGCAATGCGATAACGAACTCTTTCTTCTGCTCGGGCTTCACCCTACCAAACACATGGTAACGCTCGATCGCATCGGCTACCTGCTCGGGTGTTTTAAGGGTCGTAGCATCAACGTACTGGTCGGCCCCCGGCACACCTACCTTTTGCGCAATGCCCGAAACCGTGCGAGGATCATCGCCCGATATAACGTTTACCGTAACGCCCTGATCCTTGAAATAGCTGATAGTTTGCGCTGCCGTCGCACGTATTTGATCATGAATACTCACAAAACCAAGAGGTATCGGATCGCCAACAAGTTCTCCGTCTTCAGTGAAACCATTTACGCGTGCCACCAACAGTACGCGGGCGTCTTCAGCAAGCCTACCTGCCTGGTTCTCCACCGCAGCATAGTTACTGCCTAACACAAACTGCGCAGCCCCCATGACATAAGAGAGCCCACCCTCAAACACAGCGCCAGACCACTTCTTATCAGACGAAAATGGCACCACGCGCACAACGTCGAGTTTCTTTACCGGACTTTCCGCATAATATTCGATAATAGCTTGCGCTGTTTCGTTGGGGTCTTCGTCGGCCGCAACCAGGGAAGCTAACGCCGTATCCACCTCGGTCGCATTGGTGCCATCTACCGCCTCAACGGAGGCAACCTCCATCGCACCCGTGGTAATGGTGCCTGTTTTATCCAAACAGAGGGTATCTACACGGGCTAACGTCTCGATGCAGTATAACTGCTGCACCAGCACCTTGCTTTGAGCAAGACGCACCACCGCCACCGCCAATACCGTGGATGTCAGCAGAATAAGACCCTCGGGAATCATACCCACCAGCGCTGCGGTAGTAGATAAGATGGCATCGTTAAACGCTACGCCATGGTTGAAAAACTCACGCGCAAACAGGATGGCACCCAGCGGAAAGATAATGAAGCTAACGAACTTGATGATGCCATTCAAACTGTTCATGATCTCGGAGTTCACTGCCTTATGCTGCTTGGCCTCCGAACTGATCTTGGCAGCGTAATTTTCCTTGCCCACATGCACAACGCGCGCCGTAACCATGCCGGCGTTCACAAACGAACCACTCATAAGCTCGTCGCCTGGCTTCTTCTTGATAAGGTTACTCTCGCCGGTAAGCAGGCTCTCGTTCATGTCGCATGCGCCTGTTACCACTTCAGCGTCAGCGGGAACTTGGTCTCCGCGACCCAGTACCATAAGGTCGTCGCGTACCACCTCGTGCAAGGGTATCTCGATACGCATGCCGTCGCGAATAACCATAGCATGCGAGCCGGCAACAATAGAAAGGCGGTCTGTCGTGCGCTTTGAACGAATTTCCTGTACGATGCCAATAATAGTGTTCAATACAATAACCAACATAAACAGCATATTCTTATACGAGCCAGTTATAAGAACAAACAACGCAAGTATCACGTTAATAAGATTGAATAACGTACAAACATTACTCAGTACAATCTGCTTGACAGAGCGCGTTTTCACATCCACGTCAGCGTTCACGTCGCCGCGGGCTACTCGCTCGGCTACTTCCGCAGAAGTTAAGCCCGTTGGTTGTTTATCCATGCAAGGTCCTTGTCGTTATCGGCGCGGGCGGTGCTCACATCAAGCAACACCTCCGGCATGCAGGCGGTTTGCAATGTGCCTCATTGTACGACGACATTTATACAAATAACCTCTCATCGGCGAGGATGGAAACTGTTTTCGCGTGAATCGCACAGAATACGTCTTTAACACTTCTTGCAAGCAGGCTATATAACCTTCCCAATAATCCAAGAAGGCCCCGATCTCTTCGCAGCGGATCGGGACCTTCTCGGATTATGCAAACCGCCCAGGAGGGCGGGCGGCGCTACTTGGATTCCAATATCGGAATAGGAGTATCGTCCGTCTCGTCGAGATTCTTGTCCCATACGTAATGCTTTGTCTCGCGCGCTATCAAACCTGAAAGCGCCAATACCACGATAATATTCGGTACAGCCATAAGTGCATTCGTAATGTCGGACACCGTCCACACCAAGTCACCCACACCGATAGCCCCCAAGAATGCCATAACTACATACAGCACTTGATAAGGACGCACAGCATGCTTGCCGAATAGGTAAGCAACACAACGGTTGCCATAGTACGACCAACCAAGAATAGTCGAGTAGGCAAACAGCACCATGCCGATAATCAGGATGGGAGTTCCGATATAAGGAATGGCCCCGAAAGCGGCACTGGTAAGATCGGCTCCCGCATGAATTTGCTCACTATCCAGAATACCGGGATTCGCGATAAGGGTAGATACCAGCACAATACCCGTAAGAGCACAGATGATAACGGTATCCCAAAACGTACCAGTCATGGACACGAGAGCTTGTCGGGCAGGATTGCGCGTAGACGCAGCCGAAGCCACAATGGGAGCCGAGCCCAAACCCGACTCGTTGGAAAAGAGACCACGCGCACAACCAAACTGCAGCGCCATCATGAGACCAGAGCCCACGGCACCGCCAAAAGCTGCCTTAGGCGTAAAAGCGCATTCAAAAATAAGGCAGATTGCCGGCCATACGAACTGCCAGTTGATGCCAATAATCATGATGCAACCCCACACGTAAGCGATAGCCATAAAAGGAACCAGTTTTTCGCATACCCTTGAGATAACTTTGACTCCGCCAAAGATAACCACCGACACCATGATAACGATAGCAAGCCCGATACCCCAAGCTGGAATACCCGGCGCGTTTGAAAGGATAATACCCGTCATGGAACTAGACTGCACCGCCGAACCGATACCAAATGACGCAATCGCAGCGAATAGAGCAAACGCGCCCGCGCCCAGCATGGCCCACCATGGCGTCTTGCCATTCTTTTCGAAACCACGGCGCCATGCATACATGGCACCACCCAGCATGTTGCCTTTGTGGTCGCGCACACGATACTTCACGGCAGCGTAGGTTTCGGCATACTTCGTGGCCATACCAAACACGCCTGTCAGCCACATCCACAGTACTGCACCAGGACCACCTGCCAAAATGGCCGTGGCCACACCCACAATATTACCCGTACCAATAGTGGCAGAAAGAGCCGTGGTCAATGCACCAAACTGGCTGATATCCCCCGGAGCATCGGGGTCTTTGGTCACCGACAGCTTAATGGCTGTTGGCAGCTTGCGCTGAATAAAACCTGTACGCACCGTTAGATATAGATGTGATCCCAATAAAAGCGCAATCATCGGAGGTCCCCACACAAAGGCGTCAATGCCATTGATGATGCCTACGATATCCATAAGCAACTCTCTTTCTCTCGTTAGTCCCCATCGCGATAAAAAGAGCCGTTGCCGAAATTGAGTGATCTCACAGCCACCCACCCCGAAATGACCGTACATCAGAATTCGAGCCCAAGCGGTCCGCGACATGCGCATACATAGAGACGCACGCGCATAGTCGGACAATCCGTTTCGGCAGAAGCACTTTTCCACGCTAAAGTGCTTGGATTATAGACGCGGAATACTTTACGAACTTTTGGTAATCCAAAAAATACCAGCGAACGGAGCGTATGGATGCAATTATGTACATTATGCCGACATAAATCGATACCCTACAGACAGTGCGGGAAGAACTTTTGCAAGTCATTCAAAGAGCACAGGGAGCCGGAAACTTTTATTTCCGGCTCCCTGTATCGGAGTTCAGTTCGCTAAGACTTCCAGCCCTTTTCTCTTGGGGCTTTCGATTAGAACTCTTTTCCTTTTACGTACTATAACCTCATTAGACCTTCGGAGCCTTCGGGGCAACGGGTGCTTCGGGAGCAGCAGAAGCTTTTGGGATGGCGGGAGCAGCAGGGGCGGGGATTGGCTTCTCCCCCCTTATGTAAGGCATAAGGTCGCACTTACAGTGCTGACATCTCTTCATTGCAATACCCGGGATAGGTTTGATTTCCTCGCCGCACTCGGGACAAAAGTTCCGTTCTGCCTCGGCGGACGCACTAGCAGGCCTAAAACACATAGTAGATCATCCTTTCGGGCCTGATCAGACATGAAACATTACACGCACGATGTCTGATCAGAAATAATTACAGCTTACTTAAACTTACACAGAGCAAGCGCTCCGGTGCCAGCGAGACCTATTGCACACATAACGATACCCGTGAACATCCATGCTGACATATCTGGCCCAAGCAACAGCGGAACAAGCCACGTACCCAAGAACTGGCCGAGACTCTGAACCAACATGAGTAAACCCATTCCAACGGACATAAGCTCGGGACGACCGAGAACATGGATATAGGAAGTCAGGCACATAACAGGTCCGCCCAAGCCAACAAGACCCATGATAATAGCGCCAGCCCACATCAAAGGCCCCGTCTGGGTGAGCAGAATAAAGGTACAAGGCCCCATAACAAGCATGGCAATCAGATAGAGAGGCTTGCAACGCCCCAGCTTGTCGGACAAAGCACCAAACAACGGAGACGAGATAACGGCAAGCAACATAGGCAGCGTGCTAATGAATCCCGAAAGCGTGGGGTCAACACCCTGCTGCTGCATGAAGGTGGGACCGAAACCTAGCACAGCCATAAGCGTCATATTGAACACAAGGAAGGCCGTGAGGAATAACAAAATATTCGGCTTCACCAGCTCGCCGTAGTTAACCTTCTCTTCACTGGCAGCTTCGGAAGCTCCCTCAAGCGCTTTACCGGGGCTTTTAACAACTACCGCAACAACAACTGCAAACACCACCGCAGCCGCTGCGTAGATAACCCAAACGCCCACAAAACCGGTTGCAGCATACAAAGTAGGTGTCAAAACGCCACCAACAACCGAGCCCAAGCAAACCCAGAGAGCCCAAATACCCGTTGCAGAACCAATCTTATCGGGTGCAACATACTTCTGCACAGCCAAAGGACCACAGATGGTCACAAAGATAAAGGCTACGCCCTCAATAGCTCGAGACACGATAAGAATCATACCGTTACCCGCAAAAGCTCCGACCAAAGATCCGATAGCGATAATTACGGCTGCGGCGAGCAACATGGTTTTCGGACCGAATTTCTTGGCAAGCGCACCCGTCGGGAGCGCCAAGATAATGCCAACAAACGTGAAAATGGACATGAGCCACGAAGCGGAGCCCGGATCCATACTCATTTTGACCATAACGTCGCCCATAACAACAGGCACTTTGAACTGGATCGTGGCTATAGCCGTTCCGAACAGGAGCATAGCTACGGCAATCAACACCCAGTTGCCGTACTGCTTATTGGCGTTCATAGAGTATTCCCTCCTCCTTGTGTTTAGTGAGACATCTCATATCGCGTTAAAGCGCAGCGATGTTGTCTTGAACAACCTCGAAACGCTCTCCGCCGGGACCACGGAAGAACATGATTCGCAGCTGCGCACCGGTCTCGCCGAAAGTAACGAAGACATCGGAATCCGCTTCGGACAGCGGACGATCAAACTCCATGGGCGGGTCAAACGGACCTGCTTCGATGGCGACACCCTTCTCGTTGAGGTGCGCGACAAACTCATCCATATCATCCACGCGAAGCGCTAGGTGGTTGAGGCAATGTTCTGCAGCATCGCACGCCGCCTTGTCTTCGCATTCGAGCAGTTCAAATACAAGGCCCATCCCCTTGATCCATGCCATCTTGAGAGGTTTATCTCCCTCCATGGCATCGGCTCTGAACAAAACTCTGCCTCCGAAGATTTCTTCGTAGAATGATATCGACTCTTCGATATCGCGACAGTAGACCCCTACATGCTGAAAAGCCAATTCCATGATTCCCCCTTTGCAAGCATCCTATAGGTAAGGGAAGTGGGTACAGCTGCTTTGGCATAGCCGTACCCACTTTGATGCTAGACGGCCATTATCCCTGGTCGCTTGAGGTGGCAGCCATGACCTCGGCCACCGTGGCATTCTTCATACGCAGCTCGCTGATGCATGCTACGTCGGACTCAAACTCGGTGACGCTCTCGATGCCACCCGAATAGACGTTGTCGGTTGCCGTGCGACGTTCAGTCAGCGCGACAGCTTTCTCGACATCATAGGGAATGAGCTGCTCCTTAGGAGGATTAGCTTTGGCGACCCAGTTGGGCATGGTTATGCTAGGATCGGGCATCGTCTCGATTTTGCGAACATCGCCATACTTCTCAACGAGTTCCTCAATGGGGCCGAAGTCAAGAGCGCGCATAGGGCAAGAAGCAACGCACAGTGGCAGTTGGTCCTTTTCCAAGCGATCAATACACATGGTACATTTGCTCATCTTGGTGCCGGGCTCGTCGCTCGCAAACTTTGGAGCGCCATAGGGGCAAGCTTTGAAGCAGTTACGATCACCCTGGCACTTGTCCTGATCAACAAGAACCGCACCGTAGTTATCCTCTTTGAAAATAGCACCGTTATCGCACGCATCAACACATACCGGGTTATCGCAGTGACCGCAGCTGAAGGCGAGGACACCGATAGAGGTAAGCGGGAACGTACCCTTTTCCCACATGTAAACGCTCATCCATTTCTCCGGTCCGGGAGCAATGTCGTACCAGTCCTTACAGGCTACGGAACAGGCTTTGCAGCCGTAGCAACGGCCCTGGTCGAAAAAGAAGCCGTACTGGGTCATGTTTATTCGCCTACCTTCCTGATTTCGACGAGGCCAGCCGTCAGCAGAGCGCCTACGACGTGGGGCAAGTGCGTGTCTCCGATAAGGAGATTACAATTGCCAGCCGTGTCAATGCCGTAAGGCATAAGCTTCGACTTCCTCACGTTGTCAAACTTAGACCATTCGCCATGGCCAATCGAAACGGTACCGGGCAGCAGCTTCGAGGAGACATAGGCGGTAATTTCAACCTCGCCGAACTGGTTATAAACGAGAACGCGATCGCCTGTTTTAATGCCACGATCGGCAGCATCGGCGGGCGACATGCGCACCATATGCTCGTAGCAGTCTCCCTTCAGCCAAGGGTTCTGGTCGTTGGCAGAATGCTGACGGTACGTAGACACAGGAGTTACCATGGACAGCGGGTAGTTACTTGTCCAGGGATGGTAATAGCTGTCGTTTGCGGGTTCATCCTGATAGGTTGGCTGCCAACGCGGATACGCATCCATCTGTCCGCCATAACGGGTCTGAGTCAGATCGTTATTCTTTACATAGGAACTTTCGAATTCAATCTTACCGGACGGCGTTTTGAAGGGAGAACGATCCCATTCGACCGTATTCTTGAAAGGATAGAACCATTCGCCGGGTTCACCAGGAACGCGAACAATAGGCAGCTTCTGGAACTCTTCCCAAGAGCGGGGTTCAACGTCGTAATAATCAAGCAGACCGGTCTCATCCTTAGCCCACTCTTCGTACGCAGGTTTGTAGATGCGCTCAATAACCTGGTCGTCCCAGTCACGCCAATCGGTAACATCGAGCATCTTCGGGCAGTACTTGTCAGCAAAGCCTAGGCGGCGCGCCAGCTCCATCCAGACCCAATCCTTCGAGCGAACTTCTCCCGGAGGGTTAATTCCTTTACCGGCAAACAAGAAATAGTTCTGCATGCCCGAGGGAGCCCCCCAGAAGCGATTGATGCCGAAAAAGTGCATGTCAGTAGATTCAAACTGGATAACAGGCGAAGGCAACACGATATCGAGAAATTCAATGGACGGTTGATCGTGGTAATACTGCCAGCCCCAGGAAAATTCCATGTCGGCGAAGCCCTGCATACGCTTGGAAACATGATGCTGATTATTGATGTAGTTATTCGGAATAATAGCCATCTTTAGTTTCGGCAAAGGGCTTCCCGCCGGGCAACCGATGCGACGGCGGAACTCTTCCTCGGTAATCTCGCCAGCTGCATAAAGCTTCTGGCAGTGCATAACCTCAGTCACCTTGTTATTATTATTGGTGATAGGGTTTACCACGTCGCCCTTGATCTGGCCAGTATCGGGCACAGGAGCGAAGATGCGAGGCTGGGTTACCAGGTTGGCGCCACCACCTTCGCAACCACCGGGAATGGACATATTGCCGGTCATGGCCTGCAACAACATACACACAGCGGCAGCGTAATCGCCCAGATTACGCTTAGAAACACCATACATCTGATGCATGTGTACCGGCTTCATGGAAGCGTAGTAACGAGCGAATTCTCGGATAGTCTCAGCCGGAATGCCTGTGATGGGCTCAGCCCATTCGGGGGTATGTTCTACATCATCAACTTCACCGACGATATACTTGCGCCACTCTTCGAAGCCCTCGGGTTCGACCCACTTCTCCACATACTCGTGATCGTAGAGATCCTCAGTGTATAAAACATGCGCGACCGCTAGGCCAAAGGCAGTATCGGTGCCAGGACGGATGGGAAGCCACTGAGCACCCAAACACTCAGCGGATACGTTGTATACAGGATCAATCAGAATGAACTTACAACCACGTTCCTGCGCTAACTTCATGTAATAAGGAACATGACCAAACCAAGCAACCATGGGATCGAAGCCCCACAGTACCACAAGCTTGGAATTCAATAAGTCGGGAGCCTCAAACCCAGGATACGCATCGCTCGTACCCTTTATGAGACAATCAGTCAGACGGACACCCAGATGGAAATCTTCGGCAGAAGCGCTACCGGACGTAGAATGGTCTCCCCAACCGGTAATGGTTCCGGGCATGTAAGAGGCAAACGGAAAGTCGGAGCTCTCAAACGCCACGTAGTAGCAATAGTATAACCACGGATTGTCGGGATTTTCCTCGGCCAGCTGCTTCATCTTGCTAGCAATAGTATCAAGTGCTTCGTCCCAAGAAATACGCTCGAAGTGGCCCTTGCCGGCACCCTTCTCACCCACACGCTTCATGGGGTACAGCAGACGGTCTTCGGAGTATAGCTCTTGGCGCCACGCATGACCCATGGGACATGCGCGAGCTTGGAGCATACCCGTCTGGACGGCGTTCTCGTCGTCGTCTTCTCGCGCGATACCCGGATTCACCGAGTCGTCGGGTTCGATAGCGATGATTTCTCCATCTTTTACACTGCACTTGATAAGACAAGTGGCGTCCCAACAACCATTGTTGTGACAAGTGGTGTAGAAGTAATCAACCCCTTCATGGCGCTCACCCAGCTTCTCGACTACCGATTCTCTTGACATCGTGCCTCCTCTCGTTTTAGCAACTCTCTCAAAAGAATGCGCTCGTGCCCTCGTCGCACGACTCGCTTACCGCTAGACTACTGAGCCGAAGGAGGCGTTCACAAGAATATTTCTGATTTTTCGAGATCCCAAAACATACGGTGCCATCTAACTTACGTGTTATGGGCATTGCCGGCATCAAAACGCACGACATTGCTCAGATGGTAAAATGAACCGGTTGGGTGTACAAAACGAAGACGCAGCCTGGGGGTTACTGCTCGTTGTCACAACAACTAGGGTGCTTTCTTACCAAAACCTTTCAGGGGAATGATGAGGGGGCAGAATGGACTATTCGGGCTATTCCTTTTCCGCGACAACTCATGCTGAATTCTTCAAGGCGGAATCCGAGCTAATTCGGTTTGGAGAGAGACTCGCTTACAGTCCGTCAGCAAAATATATGCGGTCAACGTTATTGGCTATCGATGCCATCTTCGCCATCCGTATGTCGCGAGACATTGTATTGCCTGTCGTACCCCTTATTGCCGCATTCGATCAGGCAGAATGGAAATGCTACGGAG